>NZ_JBXWRY010000009.1:0-104180 GCF_059613135.1 Ruegeria sp. BHSB196 | reverse complement strand
CCCTTGTGGCTGGCAGTCAGGGCCTTTGGAAGCTTGCGCACATGCCGCTGCTGGCAGCCCCCGGCCTGCGGGCCTGGCAAGGCAGCGGTCGGTCTCACCGTATGGCGGCCCTCTCCGGGCTTGTCCTGATCGGTCTTGGCCTGGCATCCGTGGCCGCTTTCGATGGGTTGATCGCAGGATTTGTCATGCTGGCCGGTTTGCTGATGGGTGCGGCATTGCTGCTTCCGGCCATCCTGTCGCGCTTGCTTGGATTCTGCGGCCGGCGGGCGCGAACACCCCTCGCCCAATGGGTTTGGGCCGACATGCAGGCCCAGTTGCCGGGTCTGTCGCTTGCGCTGATGGCGCTGCTGCTGGCGCTGGCGGCCAATATCGGCGTGGGGACCATGGTGTCGAGTTTTCGCCTGACCTTCCTTGGTTGGCTGGATCAACGTCTGGCTTCCGAACTCTACGTGACGGCGCAGGACGATCGGCAGGGTCGCGCCATTGCGGCCTGGCTGGACCCGCAGGTGGATGCCGTCCTGCCCATTCGCTGGGTCGAGCTTCGGCACGAAACCGGACCTCTGTTTCTGTACGGTATCATCGATCACGCCACCTATCGCGACAGCTGGCCTCTGATCGCAGCCGCGCCAGGGGCGTGGGACCGTCTGGCGGCCGGGACCGGCATTTTGATCAACGAACAGCTGGCCCGGCGCGCCGATCTGTGGCCGGGAGATTCCGTGGCTTTGTCGCAGGATTGGAATTTCAATATCGTCGGCGTCTATTCGGACTATGGCAACCCCACCGGGCAGGCGATCGTTTCCGAGGCGCAGTTGGTGACACGGTTCCCCGATGTTCCGAACCGGCGTTTCGGCATCCGGGTTGCGCCGGATCAGGCCACGAGGCTGGCGCAGGAGATTCGTCAACGCTTTGATCTGCCCGAGGGTGCCGTGGTCCACCAAGCCGCGGTGAAGGCGCAATCCCGAACGATCTTTGAAAAGACCTTTGTGGTCACGGCGGCGCTGAATGCCCTGACTCTGGGCGTTGCCGCCATCGCGATCCTGACCAGCCTGTTGACCCTGTGGAGCCAACGCCTGCCGCAGCTTGCGCCGGTCTGGGCCCTGGGCCTTCCGCGGATGCGGCTGGCGCAGCTGGAAGTCCTGCGGAGCATGATTCTTGCCGGCTTCACCGCTATTCTGGCGCTTCCGCTTGGCCTGTTACTCGCCTGGATCCTTCTGGCCGTCATCAATGTCGAAGCGTTCGGATGGAGACTGCCGATGCATGTGTTCCCGTTGGACTGGCTGCAACTGGGCGCGCTGGCTCTGCTGGCGGGGGCCGTCGCTGCCGTGATCCCTGCCCTCCGGCTGTATCGGTTGCCGCCGTCGGATCTGCTCAGGGTGTTCGCGAATGAACGTTAAAGTCCTCATGTTTCTTCTCTTCCTTCCCGCCGCGGCACTGGCGCAGGGCTTTGCCGGACTCGGCACCGAGGCGGAGGGGTTCGACATCCCCAGACGCGGCTACGTGTTCGACTTTCCCGCGGATCATGGCCCGCACCCCGCGTTCCGCATCGAGTGGTGGTACGTCACCGCCACGCTGACCGGGAATGACGGCCGGGACTATGGAATTCAATGGACGCTGTTCCGATCCGCTCTCAAGCCCTGGGATCAGGACGGGTGGCAGAGCCCGCAGCTCTGGATGGGTCACGCTGCGATCACGACACCCGACAGTCACATGTTCGCCGAACGCCTGTCGCGCGGCGGCATCGGGCAGGCGGGCGTCACGGCCAGCCCGTTCGAGGCCTGGATCGACGACTGGAAAATGGCCGGGCCCGACATGGACAGACTGACGCTGAGTGCACGCGGAGCGGACTTCCATTACACCCTGGATCTACATGCGAATGGGCCATTGGTGTTTCATGGCGATCGGGGCTATTCGGTGAAATCCGCCGACGGGCAGGCCAGCTATTACTATTCCCAGCCGTCCTATTCCGTGACCGGTACGCTGTATCTGCCCCAAGGCGACGTTCGGGTTCAAGGCTCGGCCTGGCTGGACCGAGAGTGGTCCTCTCAACCGCTGTCCGAGGATCAGACGGGTTGGGACTGGTTTTCCCTGAGTTTCGACAGCGGTGACAGGCTGATGGCGTTTCGTCTGCGCGGCGCGCGCGGCGATTTCACCTCGGCCACGTGGATCGCACCGGATGGATCGGCCGATCCCCTGCCCCACGGCGCGCTTGTCGCCACTCCGCTGGGCGAGACCACGGTCGCAGACCGGCAGATTCCGACCCAATGGCGGCTGCAACTGCCTGCACGAGGGTTGGATGTCGAAGTGACGCCGCTCTATCCCGGTGCATGGATGGGAACCTCGTTCCCCTATTGGGAAGGACCGGTCTATGTGACCGGCAGCCATAGAGGCCGGGGATACCTTGAAATGACCGGCTACGAATGACGGGCAGACGGCTCAGCGCACCACATAGACCGATACGCTGGAATGCCGCACGACCCGGCCGGCATTCGGCCCCAGCAGGTAATCCTTGAGATCCGGCTTGTGGGCGCCGATCACGATCAGGTCGCTGCCCGCATTCTGCGCCGTTTTCAGGATTTCCTGATAGGCCGTGCCCGTGGCGACGACATGCCGGACAGAGGCATTCCGTTCCTGGTCGAGCGCGCCTTCGCACAGGGCGACCAGCTTGTCGTGGGCCTCCTGCACCGCCTTTTCGTGAAAGCCGGATTCAAAGAAGTTCGACACCCAGCTTTCGCCGAAATCCGGCAGGACCGTCACGACATCCAGTTGCGCGCCGTCCAGATCGGCCAGCCTTGCCGCCTGCTGCAACACCGGAAGATCGGTATCGCCATTGCTTATGTCCACGGCGCAGAGTACGGATTTGGTCATGCGAGGACTCCTTGTCTGGCGGCGCGGCCGCGTTGCAGGAAGGCGATCAGCCCAAGCAGGATCAGTGCCGGAATGAACATCAGCTCCTTTGGCGGCTGTCTGGCGGGCGCAAGAACGCTGTCGATGCGAACAGGCTCGTCGGCGTAGAAGTCGAAATTGTCCAGATCCGAGGAGACCGGCGTTCCGAACATCGGTTCGTCCAGCTTCACCAACCCGTCCTCTTCCAGAAGCATGAGGCCAAAAGCATCCACGCGCGCTTCGCCGCCCTCTTCATCGCCGACATTCAGGACCACGGTCGTTTCGGTCATCTCGCCCGTGTCGAAATCCGGACCGACGACGTTCAGACGCAGTTCTGAACCGGGCGCGGCATCGCCGACGGCCTGAACAAAGCCGGCCGGTTCGATGATCTCATAAGGCGGCGACACGCGGTTCATGAAGAAATCCGGCCGGAACAGCGCAAAGGCCACCAGGATCAGCGCCACGCTTTCGTAGATTCGGCTGCGTGTCAGGAAATAGCCCATGGTGCCGGCGGTGAAGATCAGGATCGCTACGGTCGCCGAGATGGCGACGATGATCCCCTGCAACCACGTCACGTCGATCAGCAGCAGATCGGTGTTGAAGATGAACACGAACGGTAGCGCGACGGTGCGCAGCGAGTAGAAAAAGGCCGTGAACCCGGTGCGAATGGCATCGCCGCCCGACACCGCCGCCGCGGCAAAACTCGCCAGCCCCACAGGGGGCGTGACATCTGCCATGATCCCGAAATAGAAGACGAACAGGTGCACCGCGATCAGCGGCACGATCAATCCGTCCTGAGCGCCAAGCTCGACGACCACGCCGGCCATCAGAGAGCTGACCACGATGTAATTCGCCGTCGTCGGCAGGCCCATGCCCAGGATCAGACTCAGCAGACCCACCATCACCAGCATCAGGATCAGGTTGCCGCCCGACAGGAACTCGACCAGATCGGCCATCACCTGCCCCACACCGGTCAGCGTCACCGTGCCCACGATCACGCCGGCCGTGGCCGTGGCAAGCGCGATGCCGATCATGTTGCGGGCGCCGTCGATCAGGCCCTGCCAAAGGTCGTGGACTCCGTCCATGAAGGTCACGACCATGTTGGTCTGACCGCGAAACAGCGCCTTGAGCGGTTTCTGGGTGACGAGGATCACGAACAACAGCGCCGTCGCCCAGAATGCGGACAGGCCCGGCGACTTCTGCTCGATCATCAGGAAATAGACCAGCACGATGATCGGCAGCAGATAGTGCAGACCCGCCCTGTAGATGTCCTTGATGACCGGCAGCGTGACCTCGGTCGCGTTGGGATCGTCCGGTTCCAGGTCCGGCACCTGCGCCGCCAGATAGACCAGGGCGACATAGATCACCCCGACGATCGCGCTCAGGATCAGGCCGGACTGCGTCGGCGCCCAGGAGGTGATGGCCTCGACCGGGAATTGCGAGCCATAGCACAGCCCCGCGAAGACCAGGAAGAACGACAGCATACCGACGATCGTGCGGGCCAGGTGCACTTCGCGGTCGCCCAGCGTGGGCATGTTCTGTTTCACCGCCTCAAGGTGCACGATGTACACCAGCGCGATGTAGGAAATCGCGGCGGGCAGGAAGGCGTGGGTGATCACCTCGACATAGGAAATGCCCACATATTCCACCATCAGGAAGGCAGCTGCGCCCATCACTGGCGGCATGATCTGGCCGTTGACGGAAGAGGCGACCTCGACCGAGCCGGCCTGTTCCGAGGTAAAGCCCACGCGCTTCATCAGCGGAATGGTGAACGTGCCGGTTGTCACGACGTTTGCGATCGAAGATCCGGAAATCAGGCCCGTCGCCGCCGAGCCTACGACCGCCGCCTTGGCCGGACCGCCGCGCAGGTGCCCGAGTGCGCCAAACGCCATCTTGATGAAGTAGTTTCCGGCGCCCGCCTTGTCGAGCAGCGCGCCGAACAGGACGAACAGAAACACGAACTTGGTGGAAACGCCAAGCGCGATGCCGAACACGCCCTCGGAGGTGATCCACATGTGGCTCATGGCCTTTTGCAGGCTCGCCCCCTTCCAGCGGATGACCTCGGGCACCCATTCGGAGGCACCGAAGAAGACATAGACCAGAAAGATCGTCGCGATGATCGCCATGGCCGGGCCAAGCGCGCGGCGCGCGGCCTCGAACAGCAGCAGCAGACCGACGAGAGCGAACCACTTGTCTGTATCGTCGGCCAGACCGCCCGCATCGACGATCTTTTGATAGAAGATGTACCCATACAGTGCGATTCCAGCGCCCACGACCCCCATGATCCAGTCCTGGATCGGGATGTGGTCGCGCGGGCTGGACTTCAGCGCGGGATATGCCGCATAGGCCAGGAAGATCGCAAAGGCCAGATGGATCTGGCGCGAATTGTTGACGACGCTGCCCGGCAGAATGACGTTGGACAGGGGCGACGCCAGCACCACCTGAAACACCGACCAGATCACGGCCACGATGGCCAGGAACAGCCCGACTGCGCCAACGGGATCGCGGGCGCCCGCATCCGTGGAGGCGACAAGTTCCTGAAGTTCTTCTTCGGATAGCGGACGGTTGCCCTGCGGATCGGAGGTCATCGTCATGTCTCCCCTGACAGCCGCCTTTGGCGGCGGCTTTTCGTTCTGACAATCGACGCGAGGCGCCGGTCCGGCGCCTCGCTCCGGTGATGGCGGATCAGTTCAGCCACCCCTTTTCTTTGTAGTACTTCTCTGCGCCCGGATGCAGCGGAGCCGAAAGCCCGTCCTTGATCATCTCTTCCGGGGTCAGGTTGGCAAAGGCCGGGTGCAGTTTCTTGAAGTCGTCGAAATTCTCGAACACCGAAGATACGAGGGTGTAAACCGCATCATCCGACACGTTGGCCGAGGTGACGAGCGTCGCGCCGACGCCAAAGGTCTGAACGTCGTCCGGGTTGCCGCGATAGGTGCCGCCCACGATGGTCGCCTTGCGGTAGAAGGTGTTTTCATCCACCAGCCGGTCGATGCCCGGCCCCTCGACGCTGACGAGAACCGAGTCGCAGGCCGTGGTCGCTTCCTGAATCGAACCCGAGGGGTGCCCGACGGTATAGACCATCGCGTCGATCTGGTTGTCGCAGAGCGCGGCGGACTGTTCGGCCGCTTTCAACTCGGTGGCCAGCTCAAAATCCTGCATGCCCCATTCCTTGGCGGCCATGACCACTTCCATGGTGCCACGCTGTCCCGAACCGGGATTGCCCACGTTCACACGTTTGCCCTTGAGATCGTCGAAGGTCTTGATGCCCGAATCCGCGCGGGCAACCACAGTGAACGGTTCGGGATGGATCGAGAACACGGCGCGCAGGTCTTCGAACTTGCCGGCATCCTGGAACTTGGACGACCCGTTGTAGGCGTGGAACTGCCAGTCGGACTGCGCCACGCCGAATTCCAGTTCGCCCTCGCGGATCGTGTTGATGTTGTAGACGGATCCGCCGGTCGACTCGACCGAGCAGCGTACGCCATGTTCCTTGCGACCCTTGTTCACCAGACGGCAGATTGCACCACCGGTCGGATAATAGACGCCGGTCACGCCGCCGGTGCCGATGGTGATGAACTCCTCGGCGAAGGCCGCCGGAGCCATCAAGGCCGCGGTGACAAGAGCGCCAAGGCTGAGTTTGCTGGCATTTTTCATCAGAGAACTCCCAAGTTTCTTGTTCTGTTTACGAGAGATGAGCGCGCGCTTCTCATCAGAATGAGCACGCAAGGTCAACGATGGACCACGCCTGTCGGCAGGCGCAAATTGTTGAATTTTCAGTCTCTCCCGATGGCCCCGAGGGTTTCACCCGGATCACGAAGTTGTCAAGAGCACAGCGCAGAACGATTGTTCCGCGGCCGCAAATGTGCTGCCGGATCCGGAAAATTCCCCGCAAAGCGCCAGGTTTCCGGTTCCGGATCTTGGCCGGATCATCCTCTGCACGGTCCATGAGACAGGCAAAGAAAGCCGCTCTGGGCCTGATCGCACGATCTGATTGGGAGCCTTACGCCGCAAGGATGCCGCCGGTGACTGTGGTGCCCAAGGTGAGACTCGAACTCACACGCCCGTGAAGGCGGGGGATTTTGAATCCCCTGCGTCTACCATTCCGCCACTTGGGCCACGATCTTTGGATTAGCGCCCGATTTCGGGAAGGTCCAGAGGCAAATGCCGATATCCCGGCCGCCTTTTCAAGCGACAGCGGTTGACGCTGTGCCATGCGCGTGATTTGCCATGCACCCAAGTCTG
This sequence comes from Ruegeria sp. BHSB196, assembly GCF_059613135.1. Taxonomy (NCBI): domain Bacteria; kingdom Pseudomonadati; phylum Pseudomonadota; class Alphaproteobacteria; order Rhodobacterales; family Roseobacteraceae; genus Ruegeria; species Ruegeria sp. BHSB196. Next base: position 97,055 of record NZ_JBXWRY010000009.1, on the reverse strand, counting down.
ATCGCTGGATACCGCACACGATGCTGCAATCGCTCTATGACCGGACCATCCGTCTGGCCGAACATCCCCATGCCTTGTGGGCGCTGGCCATCGTCGCGTTCGTGGAAAGCTCGTTCTTTCCGATCCCTCCGGATGTACTGATGATCCCGATGATTCTGGCGCGGCCGTCCAGGGCGTGGCTGATCGCCACGGTCGCGCTGGTGTCTTCGGTTCTCGGCGGGCTTCTCGGCTATGCCATCGGTGCATTCTTCTACGACAGCATCGGTCAGCCCATCCTGCAATCCATGGGCAAGGACGCGGCGATGGAGGAATTCAACACGCGCTTCAACGATTTCGGGTTCTGGGCGGTGCTGACGGCCGGGGTGACGCCGTTTCCCTACAAGGTCATCACCATCATGTCCGGCTGGACCGGCATGCCGCTGGGCACCTTCATCGCTACCTCGATTCTGGCGCGTGCCCTGCGGTTCTACGTGGTTGCCGGTTTGCTTTGGGGATTTGGCGAGCCGATCCGCGAGTTCATCGAAAAGCGCCTTGGATTGATGTTCACCTTGTTCATCGTGCTTCTGATCGGAGGCTTCATGCTGGTACGGTATCTGTGATGTCGAGAAACAGCCTGATCCTCGTGGCCCTGCTCGGGTCCGCGGCCATGCTTCTGGGGGCCTGGGGCTTTCAGCATCTGGGCGGCATGGCCCCGTGCAAGCTGTGCATCTGGCAGCGGTACCCGCATGGCGCGGCGGTTTTGATCGGCCTTGCCGCGCTGGCCCTGCCCGCGTTGCGTCTCCTGCCTTGGGCCGGTGCACTCGCGGCACTGACGACGGCCGCCATTGGGCTGTATCATACAGGGGTCGAACGCGGTTGGTGGGAAGGGCCGGCCACCTGCTCGGCCGGAGATATCGGCGGGCTGACCGCGCAGGAATTGATGGATCAGATCATGACCGCGCCGCTGGTGCGCTGTGACGAGGTTCCGTGGGAGATGTTCGGATTGTCGATGGCGAGCTGGAACGCGGTGGTCTCGCTGGGACTTGCCTTTGTCTGGATCGCCGCGGCCCGCGCCCGGTAGCGTCGTGGGTCACGCCTCCAGTTCGGCATCCCAATAGAGAAAGTCCATCCAGCTGTCATGCAGGTGGTTGGGCGGGAACTTGCGGCCGATATTGCGCAGTTCTTCCGCATGGGGCTGCCGTGGCGGTTTGCGCAAGGTCATGCCGGCCTGGCGCAGCGACTTGGAGCCCTTGCGCAGATTGCAGGTGCTGCACGCGGCGACGACGTTCTGCCAACTGGTCACGCCGCCGGCCGCCCTCGGCACGACATGATCGAAGGTCAGGTCGCCGCGCGCTCCGCAATACTGGCAGCGGAATTCGTCCCTCAGAAACAAATTGAAGCGCGTGAAGGCCACGCGCTTCTGGGGTTTCACATAGTCCTTGAGCACAACGACCGATGGTATTCGGATGACGGTACTCGGGCTGCGGACGACCTCGTCATATTCGGCCACGATGTCCACCCTGTCCAGCCAGGCCGCCTTGATCGCTTCCTGCCAGGGCCAGAGCGACAGGGGATAGTAGGAGAGCGGCCGGTAATCCGCGTTCAGGACCAAGGCGGGATGGTGTTTCAGCGCGCCTGGCTCCCTGACAAATTCGGTCCTGAAATCTCCATCCATGAGAGAATCGCTCCTCGCTCCGTACTGCCCGTTCGTGACACCAGAGCGGGGAGCACCCGCCCCAGCCTTAGTATGACTATATATCGTGTCAAAACTCTGACAAGCCCCGAGTTTTGCACAACATGTCGCTGATCGGATACGGCGAATCCGTAACAGCGGCATGACAGTTATCCACAGGTTGCCACATCCGGGTGCGGCGGGCTATGCCATGCCCCCATGTCCTGGTTCCTTCGCTTCAACAAACCTTACGATGTCCTGCCCCAATTCACCGACCGAGGCGGCATGGCCAGCCCCAGAAAAACGCTGGCGGATTTCATCGACCTGCCCGGCGTATACCCCGCCGGACGGCTGGATCGCGACAGCGAAGGCTTGATGCTGCTGACCGACGACGGGGCGTTGCAGGCCCGGATCTCTGATCCGAAACACAAGATGGCCAAGACCTATTGGGTTCAGGTCGAGGGCATTCCCGACGCCAAGGCGCTGAACGCCCTGCGCACGGGTGTCACTTTGAAGGACGGACCCACAAAGCCGGCCAAGGCGCGTCGAATCGAAGAGCCCGAAGGACTGTGGCCGCGCACGCCGCCGATCCGGGTCCGAAAATCGATTCCGGATTGCTGGATCGAACTGACGCTTCGCGAGGGCCGAAACCGTCAGGTGCGGCGGATGACGGCGGCCGTGGGGCATCCAACATTGCGTCTGATCCGCTGCCGGATCGGCGACTGGACCCTGGACGGTCTCGCTCCGGGAAGCTGGGAAAGCCTGCCGCGCCCAAAGGCCGGTGGTTCGTTGCCGAAACGAGGGCGGTGACGCGATCCGCGCCGGTCTGCTAGAGTGCCGTCATGAACGATCTGCCCCCGGCCCCTGCCCCATCCGCCATCCTCGAGGCGGCGCTTTATGCCGACGATCTCGAGGCCGCCGAAGCGTTCTATGGCACGCTCCTGGGGCTGGACCGAATTCAACGCATCGAAGGGCGGCATGTTTTCTACAGGGTCGGTGCCTCGGTCCTCTTGATCTTCAATCCCGAGCGGACAGAATTGCCGCCAGTAAATCCGCGGCTTCCGGTTCCGCCGCACGGCGCGCGCGGACCGGGGCATGTGTGCTTCACCCTGGCACGGGAGCATTTCCAGGCGATGCGCGCCCGGTTGACTGCGGCAGGTGTCGAGATCGACACGGAATTCGACTGGCCCAATGGGGCCCGGTCGCTCTATGTGCGTGACCCGGCCGGAAACTCCGTGGAGTTCGCGGAAAGCTGGCTTTGGGATTGACTGCAAGCGTCCAGACCACCGGAGAACTGGCGATTGCCGCTGACAGAGACCGGACCCCATGCTACCAAGCACCATGGATGCCCTCTACGACAGGATCGGTCTCAACTACGCGCATTTGAGGCGACCAGACCCGCGCATCGCGGCCCGGATCGATACCGCCCTTGGCGACGCCCCGACCGTCCTGAATGTCGGAGCCGGGTCCGGTTCGTATGAACCGGCCGGACGGCGGATCACGGCGGTCGAACCATCGGCGGAAATGATCGAACAACGTCCGGCTTCGGACGCGACGGTCATCCAAGGCCACGCGGAAACCCTGCCCTTCGACGACAAGGTCTTTGACGCGGCCATGGCCGTTCTGACCATTCACCACTGGACAGACAAGGTCAGGGGCGTCCGCGAAATGCGCCGTGTGACCCGCGGCAACCTTGTATTCCTGACCTACGACCCCGCATTCCGGGAATTCTGGCTGTTGGACTATTTTCCAGGCCTCGCGGCGCTGGACGACGGCCAGATGCCAAGGATGACGGATTTCGAGACTTGGCTGGGGCCGGTCGAGATCTCCCCCGTGCCGATCCCGCATGATTGCACCGACGGGTTTCTTGCGGCCTACTGGCGACGTCCGGCAGCCTATCTCGACAAAAAGGTGCGCGCCGCGATTTCGTCCTTTTGGAAACTCGACGACATATCCGAGGGCCTCGGACGGCTGGATGCGGATCTGAGCAGCGGTGCCTGGGCGCGGCGGCATTCTGACCTGATGAACCGTGACGAGCTCGACTGCGGCTACCGGTTGGTCGTGGCGCGGTGACGGCGGCTGCTGACCGGTCCTCGGCTCAAAGGCTCAGCTTGTCGCGCATGAAAGCCAGCGCCACGCTCAGCCCGTCAGGCGCGATACCGTGGCCGGTGCCCTTCATGACATGGGCATAGACTTCCTTGAACCCGGCCTTCTGCAGCGCCTCGGCGGCTTCCGGCAGCGATTGCGGCGGCACGACATCGTCGGAATCGCCATGCACCAACAGGACGGGCATCCGGCTGACCACCTCATCCGCCAGCAGATCGGGCTCCAGCAAACGACCGGAAAAGGCGACGATCCCGGCAACCGGATCGGGGCGGCGCGGCGCGACATGCAGGCTCATCATCGTGCCCTGGCTGAACCCGAACAGAACCACCTGTTCGGGCAACAGATCCTCATCGACCATCAGCGCGTCGAGAAAGGCGTTGAGATCCTCGACCGCCCGCTCCATGCCCAGCCGGGCCTCTTCCTGCGACGAGCCGTCGATCCACGGAATCGGGAACCACTGAAAGCCAAAGGGCATTCCCGGTATGGTCTCGGGCGCATCGGGCGCGACGAACAGCGTGTCGGGCAGATGCTCGCCCAGCACGTCGGCCAGCCCCAGCAGATCGGCGCCATTCGCGCCGTAGCCGTGCACAAACACGACCGCCGAGCGCGTCGTCCCCGAAACCGGCCCCTTGCGGCCCGCATTCAATACCCGAGTCATCTGATCCCTTCCCTGTCCTTCGCAACGCGGTAATAGGCCCAGAGCACACGGGCCGCAACCGAGCGCCAGGGCGACCAAGCTTCGGCCATTTGCCGCAGTTCCCTGTCCGTTGGCCTGTCCGGCAGGTCGTAGAGGATCCGGGCCGCCTCCTGCAACGCCAGATCACCCGGCGCGATCACATCGGCCCGGCCCAGCGAGAACATGGCATAGATCTCGGCGGTCCAGACGCCGATCCCCGGCACTTCCGTCAGGATCGCGACGACTTCCTGATCCGGCATCGCACGCAGCGCCTTGTAGTCGATGCGCGCTGCGGCCAACGCCCGGGCATAGCGGATCTTTTGCCGGCTCAGCCCGACCTCCCTGAGATCGTCGTCTGAGGCCCACCTGATCTTGCGCGGTCCGGTCAGACCCGCCGCCCGCATCCGGTTCCAGATCGCATTGGCCGAGGCGACGCTCACCTGCTGGCTTACGATCGCGCTGAGAAGCTGTGCGAATCCGTCGGGGCGACGGCGCAGCGGCAAGGGACCGGTTCGGGTCATCGCATGGGCCATGCGCGGGCACTGGTCGGCCAACCACGCCGCCCCTTCTGCCACGCAATCCGGCGTTTCGATGATCCGGCCGACGCTCATGCGATACCTCCGACACTTGGGACGCTACGTCGGGCACGGTAGGGTGATGGGCGCCACATGCAACCCGCTTGTGCACCAGCGAATTCACCGGTACCCATGCGGCCATGACGCTGGTTGCCTCGGACCCGGACAACAGAACCGCCAAAAGGAACGTGATCGTCCTGGTTGGCGCACAGGCCATTCTGGGCGCGCAGATGCCGATGATCTTCACCATCGGCGGGCTGGCCGGGCAATCTCTGGCCAGCAACCCCTGCCTCGCCACTCTGCCCATTTCGCTGATCGTCCTGGGGTCGATGCTGGCGGCCACTCCGATTTCGGCCATAATGCAGCGATGGGGCCGGCGCGCCGGATTCTTCGTCGGCGCGGCGGCCGGGGCCTGCGGCGGTGTTGTCGGCGCCTACGGCTTGTATCTGGGCTCGTTTCCCGTCTTTCTGCTCGGCAGCCTGCTGACCGGCATCTACATGAGCGCGCACGGTTTTTACCGCTTTGCAGCTGCCGACACCGCGTCGGACGACTTCCGCCCCAAGGCGATCTCGCTGGTGATGGCCGGCGGACTGGCTGCGGCCATCATTGGGCCGCAGATCGTGAAACTGACTTCGCAAGCCTATGTCATTCCGTTTCTCGGCACATATTTTGCGGTCATCGCGGTCAATGTCTTCGGCTCGCTGCTGTTCCTCTTCCTGGACATTCCCACCCCACCGAAGCCAAGCGCGGAATCGCCGCGCGGCCGGAGCCGGTTGGAGCTGCTCAGGACACCGCGCATCGCCGTCGCCGTGATCTGCGCCATGGTCTCCTACGCCCTCATGAACCTTGTCATGACCTCGACGCCGCTGGCGGTCGTCGGATGCGGCTATACCGAGGGCAACGCGGCCGATGTTGTCAGCAGCCATGTCCTGGCGATGTATGTTCCCAGTTTCTTCACCGGCCATCTCATCGCCCGGTTCGGCGTCGAAAAGATCGTGGCCGCCGGATTGGCCATTCTGGCCGGAGCGGGTCTGGTGGCGTTGCAGGGCGTCGATCTGGACAATTTTTTCGTGGCGCTGATCCTGCTTGGCGTCGGCTGGAATTTCGGCTTCATCGGCGCGACCACGATGCTGGCCGGCGCGCATGAAGTTCACGAACGGGGGCGGATGCAGGGGCTGAACGACCTGCTGGTGTTCGGAGGCGTCACTCTGGCGTCGTTGGCCTCGGGCGGGCTGATGAACTGCTCGGGCGGCTCGCCGGTCGAGGGCTGGACGGCCGTCAACCTTGCGATGATCCCTCTGCTCACCCTCGCCGGTGGCGCGCTGCTGTGGCTGGTCCTGCGACCCGAGGATCCCGAAACCGCCTGAGCCTACCAGCGTCCGGTGGCCGCAACCCACATGAGCGAGGTCCGTCGCCGAAACTCGCTGAGGCCGAGCGTGCCTTGAGACACTCGTGACGGGTCGCCGACGGCCTGCTTCAGGATTGCTTCGGCCTGCCAACCGGCCAGCAAGGCCGGGCGCGCGACGACCGAAACCTTGCCGCGCCGCGCACGGGCCCGCCGCAACCGGCCCAGGGCCTCCCGCCCCAATGCGCGCACGCCGTCCGGCGTGCCGTCAAGCAAGGGGATCCGGCCGCGCGCCTGAAGTTCGGGAATGGCCCTGAACCAATTCGCCACACCCGAAGCAAAGGCGAAATCGCGCACCACGCCCTCATCTGCCGGCCCGAGACACCGGGCCATCACCCAGGTCAGCGTACCGGCGGTGCGGTCGATATAGGCTTCGAAATGCGCCACGTCCTCAAAGGAATCCCGGTAAATATCCCAACGCCTTACCGCGACATACTCATCCAGACTCACCGCCAGATCCGCGGGCAGGATCGCGGCGAGCGGGGACAGCACCTCGTGTCTGCGCGCGCCCTTGCCGTCGGCAATCTCCTGCAACGCATCCCGCCACCATTGCAGCCGCATTTCTGCGATCATCGGCTCCTGCGTGATCCAGGGCGCGCGCGAAACCTCCACGTTGAGGGCGTAGAGCGGGAAAAGAACGCGCCGTGCAGCGACCGGCGCGGCCATTGCGGCCATGAACCGGTCCGGATCGGCCCGTTGGACCAATGCGGCGCAAGCGTTGAGATCCTGGTCGAAGGTCATTTTGGCCGAACGAGACAAAGCGCATAGGCGATCTGATCGGACGCGGCCTTCCACAGCGCCACCTCGCGCGCGTTGTCTGCCAGCGTTTGCTGCAGCGTCTCCTCCGGGTTTTCCGCCCGCAGCTTCGCGATCCGCGCGCTCAATGGCTCATAATATGCGGCCCAGGGCGCGCCTACGATCAGGCGGTGATCGATGGCTTCGTAACCTGCCGCCTCGATCCGTGCCACGATGCCGTCCAGATCCGTCAGGTCCGGATAGTCCTGCCAGAATTCCACCGCCTCGGGGGCTTGGAGACCCGGCAAGCGGACGGGTTCCGAAAACGCCACCCATCCCCTCGGTTTCAAGGCCCCGCGCCAGGCGTTCAATCCCTCGGTCACGCCCAGGAAATAGATGGCGCCAGCGCACCAGATCAGGTCGTAAGGTCCGCCCGGAAGAGCCATGTCGCCTTCGACCACCTGGACGCGCGCACCGAACCTGTGGCACCGTTCCTGCGCCTGTGCGACGAATTGCGGCTGCATTTCAATTCCGGTCAGTCGCGCGCGCGGCAGCGCCTCGGCCAGCGTTTCCAGATCCGCGCCGGGGCCGCAGCCTGCGTCACAGACCTCCAGATCGCCCGAAAGCCCGGTCCTTTCCAGCGCCCAGAGCACGTCTTCCGGACAGCCCGGCCCCTCGCGGGGCAAATCGCGATGCAGGATGAAGAACGACTCCCAGTCCATCACGCCGCCGAATCCCGAGCCCCGCAATCGCGGACCAGCTTCCACTGGATGGCCTCCAGCAACGCCTCGAACGAGGCATCGACGATATTGGCGCTGACGCCCACGGTGGACCAGCGCCGCCCTTTTCCATCCTCGCTGTCGATGATGACCCGCGTGACCGCTTCGGTGCCGCCTTGCGTGATACGCACCTTGAAATCGACCAGATGCATGTCGTCCAGCACCTCGGAATACCGCCCCAGATCCTTGGCCAGCGCCTTGGCCAACGCGTTTACCGGGCCACGGTCGCTGCCGCTGTCGTCCAGGGATTCGCTGACCGACAGTTTCTTTTCGCCATCCACCTTCACCACGACCACCGCCTCGGACAGGCTGACCATCTTGTTGTACTTGTTCTTTCGCCGTTCGACCGTCACCTTGTACCGCTTGACTTCGAAGAATTCGGGCAGCTGACCCAACTCCTCGCGCGCCAGCAATTCAAACGAGGCCTGCGCGGTGTCATAGGAATACCCTTCGGCCTCACGCGCCTTGATGCGGTCGAGGATCCGCCCCAGCGCCGGGTCGCCGTCCCGGACCGTCAGCCCGGCTTCGGTCAGGCGCTTGCGCAGGTTCGACTGGCCAGCCTGATTGGACATGGGGATGATCCGGCTGTTGCCGACGGTCGCGGGGTCCACATGCTCGTATGTCGCGGGATCCTTGAGGATCGCGCTGGCATGCAACCCGGCCTTGTGCGCGAAGGCGGACGCGCCGACATAGGCCGCCTGTTTGGTCGGCACGCGGTTCAGAATGTCGTCCAGCATCCGGCTGATCCGGGTCAGATCGGCCAGCGCGGCCCGGCTCACCCCGGTTTCGAACCGCGAGGCATAAGGTTCCTTCAGCAGCAGTGTCGGGATCAGCGCGGTCAGGTTGGCGTTGCCGCAGCGCTCGCCCAGGCCATTGAGCGTACCCTGGATCTGCCGCGCCCCCGCATCCACGGCCGCCAGCGAGCAGGCCACCGCGTTTTCCGTGTCGTTGTGCGTGTGGATGCCCAGCCGGTCGCCGGGCAGACCGGCACCGATCACTTCGGACACGATTCGGCCCACTTCCGCCGGCAAGGCGCCGCCATTGGTGTCGCACAGCACCACCCAACGCGCGCCGGCCTCCAGCGCGGTGCGGCAGACGGCGATCGCATAGTCCGGGTTGTCCTTGTAGCCGTCGAAAAAATGCTCGGCATCGAACAGGGCCTCACGCCCCTTCCCCGCGACATGAGAGATCGAGGCGCGCACGTTCTCGACATTCTCATCCAGGGAAACCCCAAGCGCATGGGTCACGTGATAGTCATGCGTCTTGCCCACGAGGCAGACCGCTTGTGTCCCGGCATTCATCACCGCAGCCAGCACGTCGTCGTTTTCGGCAGAGCGGCCCGAGCGTTTGGTCATCCCGAACGCGGTCAGCCGCGCCTTGGTGACAGGGGCGGCGTCAAAGAACGCGCTGTCGGTCGGATTGGCCCCGGGCCAGCCGCCTTCGATGTAATCGACACCGAGTGCGTCCAACGCCTGCGCGATCCGGACCTTTTCGGCCGTCGAGAACTGCACGCCCTGCGTTTGCTGGCCGTCCCGCAAGGTGGTGTCGTAAAGGTACAGGCGCTCGGCCATCACACCATCTCCAGTTTCGCGGCGTCAAAGCCGGTTCCCGGTATCAGCTCGACGCCCGATTTGCTGATCCGCACTTCCAGACCGGCCGCGACATAGGCGGCCTTCAACCGGTCCACTTCCGAAAAATCCTTGTTTTCCATTGCCAGAGCACGGGCCGATGCCAACCGTTCGGCAAATGCGGACAGGTCGATTTCGCCCAAATCCGCCCAATGCCCGAGTTCCTCGGTCAGCAGCCCCAACATACGCGCCGAGGCCAGCAGGGTCGGCGCGTCGCCGTCGGAGGCCAGACGGTGGAGTTCGGCGATGGCGCCCGCGGTGTTCAGATCGTCGGCAAGCGCCTCGATGATCGCGGGCGCTGCGCTGGCGGCGGGTTCGATGCCCGCCGTCAGCGCCCGCCACTTGCGCAAGGTGGCCTCGGCCTCGCGCGCCTTCCGTTCGGTCCAGTCCATCGGCTTGCGATAGTGGGTCTGCAGGAAGACGAACCGGATCACCTCGCCCGGCACGCCCTGGTCCAGCAAGTCGCGCACGGTAAAGAAATTGCCCAGCGACTTGGACATCTTCCGGCCCTCGACCTGCAGCATTTCGTTGTGCATCCAGACGTTTGCGAACTTGCCCTCGGGATGCGCGCAGCAGCTCTGGGCGATCTCGTTCTCGTGGTGCGGGAACATGAGGTCGTTGCCGCCGCCGTGAATGTCGAAGCTTTCCCCCAGCAGTTCGAGGCTCATGGCCGAGCATTCGATGTGCCAGCCCGGGCGCCCCCGCCCCCATGGGCTGTCCCAGCCCGGAAGATCGGCGCCGGACGGTTTCCACAGAACGAAATCCATCGGGTTCTTCTTGTAGGGCGCCACTTCGACCCGCGCCCCGGCAATCATGTCCTCGACCGACCGGCCCGACAACGCGCCATAGTGCTCCTTCCACGAATCCACGGCAAACAGCACATGCCCCTCGGCCTCATAGGCATGTCCCTTTTCGATCAGCAGCGCGATCATGTCGATCATCTGCGCAATGTATTCGGTCGCGCGCGGCATGTGGTCGGGCTCGAGAATTCCCAGTTCGCCCATGTCCTCCAGAAACCACCGGGTGGTTTCGGCGGTGATCTCGTGGATCGGGCGTCCGGTCTCCTTGGCGCGCGCGTTGATCTTGTCGTCCACATCCGTGAAGTTGCGCACATAGGTCACGTGTTCGGCGCCATAGACATGGCGCAGCAAGCGATAGAGCACATCGAACACGACGACGGGCCGGGCATTTCCCATATGCGCCCGGTCATAGACGGTCGGCCCGCAGACATACATCCGGACGTTTTCGGGATCGAGCGGAACGAAGGTCTCTTTCGTCCGCGTCCGGGTGTTGTGCAGCTTGATCGTCGTCATCGTTTCGGTTCCTCAGACAGCATGGCTTGCGCGTTGGCGCGGGCTTAGCAACTTGTCTCGGCGATGAAAACGAAAGAAACCGGCCCGCGTGAAGGTTCAGCAGGAAATGCAGCAGGTAATGATGCAGGTCATCCGGTTCATGGCTCTGCCATACCACGGCGCCGGCGCCGCGCCAAGCCTTGAGTAAGGCGACCGCCCGAGTCAGACTGACCGCATGACCCGCGCTGCAGTGAATGACATATGCCGGACGTTGCCGGGCGCCGAAGTCTCCGATCCCTGGGGCGGCGGTCATGACGCATGGAAGATCGGCGGCAAGATGTTCGCCTGCATCGGCACCGCGAATACCGGCGTATCGGTCAAGACGCCGGATGGCGAAACCGCGCAGATGCTGATCGAGGCCGGAATAGGCACCAAGGCACCCTATTTCCATCGCAGCTGGATCCACCTGCCCTGGGGCACGGACCAGGATGAACTGCGCCATCGTCTCGTGACATCCTATGACATCGTGCGCGGATCGCTGACCAAAAAGGCGCAGGCGGCTCTGCCGCCGCGAAGCTGATTGACAATCCCGGCCCGCTCTGTCCCTCTCCACGCGGCAACGGGGAAAGGAGGACGAGCGTGGAACTGTCGCATCGCATCACACACCTGACGGGCGGTGGACCGGACGGGTGGGACGTCTTCTATCGTTCCCGGCGTATGATTGCCGAAGGCGTCGCCGTCACCGAACTGACGATCGGCGAACATGACATCCGGACGCACCCGTCGATCCTGAAGGTGATGAACGACTCGGCGGTGGGCGGGCATACAGGCTATGCCATGGTGCCGGGCACGGCACTGCTGCGCGACACGGTCGCGGCGCGGGTGCAGACCCGCACCGGCGTCCCCACCACCCGCGACAACGTGCTGATCACGCCGGGTGGCCAGGCCGCGCTCTTCGCCGCCCATGCCGCCGTCTGCAATCCCGGCGATGTCGCGCTCTACATCGATCCCTACTATGCCACCTATCCCGGTACGATCCGGGGCGTGGGCGGCGTGGCGAAAGCGGTGCAGGCACGGGCCGAGGACGGTTTCCAACCGCGCGCGGCCGATATCGATGCCGCGGCCGGGGGCGCGGTGTCCCTGCTCCTGAACTCGCCCAACAACCCGACCGGGGTCGTCTATGGGCGCGACACCCTGGAGGCGATCGCCGATGTCTGCCGCAAACGGGATCTGTGGCTGATCTCCGATGAGGTCTATGACACGCAGGTCTGGGACGGCACCCATATCTCGCCCCGCGCGCTACCGGACATGGCCGAGCGCACGTTGGTGGTGGGGTCGATGTCCAAATCCCATGCCATGACCGGATCGCGATGCGGATGGATCGTCGGACCGGCTTGGACCATCGAACATCTGATCAACCTGGCGACGCACACGACTTATGGCGTTCCGGGCTTCATTCAGGACGCCGCAAGCTATGCCCTGAGCGCCGGAACCGAACTCGAGGACGAAATCGCGGCTCCGTTCCTCCGTCGCCGGGCGCTGGCGCAGGAGATTCTTGCGCGGCAGAACGCGGTGACTCCGGTGCCCTCGCAGGGCGCGATGTATCTGATGCTCGACATTCGCGCGACAGGGATGAGCGGCGAACTGTTCGCAAATGCCCTGCTGGACGCGCATCACATCGCCGTCATGCCCGGAGAAAGCTTTGGTCGGGCGGCTGCCGGGCATGTCCGCGTCGCCATGACCATCGAGGACAACGCCTTTGCCCATGCCCTTGGAACGCTCTGTGATTTCGCCGCGGAACTGGCCGAGCGGCGCGCCGCAGAATAGTCCAGGCCCGGTCTGCGGATCAGAACCGGAATGTCGTTCTGAGGTTGAACGTGTTGGTGTCGAAACTGCCGGAAACGCCGTTCAGATCGTCGAAGTCGTGTCGCAGCGCCTCGCCGCTGATGACGAAACGGTCTGACAGAGGATAAGCGACTCCGATGCCGTAGACGGCGGCGTTTTCGCTGTTTCCCGAGGTGTGCGCCCGCGCCGCGCCCAGCACGACATAGCCCAGTGCGGGTCCGAAATCGTAGCCGCCGCGCAGTTTCAGACGGCTGATGTCGTCCAGCGAGCCCGCCCCGGCGCCGAGGTCGATGTTCACATAGTTGTATTCCAGTTCCGCGCCGAGCACGAAGTCGCCGAAATCATAGTCGTACCCGATATGCGGCCCGAAATTGATGTCGTCGCCCCCCGTCCCGCCGGGACCGCCGACATCGGTATAGCCAAAGCTGAAGCCGGCATATGGGCCAGTCCAGTCTTCGGCCCAGGCCGGCAGGCCCAGACACAGACTCACAACCGAGAGCGTTGCGATGAGGGCTTTCATGGTCCTCTCCCGTTACAAGCCGGCTCAACGCGCAGCGCGCAGGGCCGGCAAGCGGCAGCTTCTAGGATTGAACTGGCAACGGAACCCATGGGTGTCAATACAGTCAGAACGCGAAAACGATGCTTGGATTCACCATAGCAGAAGAATCGCTGACGCGGAGTAAAATCCTGTAAACCGACCATTTTTTGCGTCGCAAACAGAATAGATCACAGTGCCGGAACTTGCGTAAGCTTCGGCCAATGAGGAGGACCGGCATGCACGGTGATCTTTGGAAAATCTGCCTTGTGAGCCGCACGATCGGAGCGGACCGGGGGCGTGCTGCTCGCGGAAGGCCTTGAAATCAAAACGTTTTCAAGATCTTCTGCAACCTTCGGACGGAAATTCTCATGAACGATCAATCTCGCAGCTCCTCGCGCAACGGTGGCCGGGCAGCCCGGCGTGCGGCGCGGTCTTCGGCCCTGCCCGACCATCTGCGCGCCGTGCATCCGGGACAGGAAGGCGGATGGCTGAAGCCGCTGACCCAGGAGGGTATGGAGCGGATCCACCGCGCGGCGCTTGAGGCGCTGGAAAAAGTGGGTCTTGCCGACGCGCCGCAGAGCGGCATCGAGCATATGACCGGCGTGGGCTGTACGCTCGGCGACGATGGCCGGATCCGGTTCCCACGGGCGCTGGTCGAAGATACTCTGGCCCGCGCGAACCGGTCGGTGACGCTCTACAGCCGGGACGGCAAGACCGACCTGCTGCTGTCAGGCAACCGGGTGCATTACGGGACTGCGGGGGCCGCGGTTCACATGGTGGATGTGGAGGGCCGGTCATATCGCGACTCGACCGTGCAGGATCTGCATGACGCGGCGCGGATCTGCGAAAAGCTGGAAAACATCCATTTTGTACAACGTCCAATGGTCTGTCGTGACATTTTGGACAATCGCGAAATGGATCTGAACACGATCTATGCCTGCTGCTCGGGCACCTTCAAACATATCGGCACCTCGTTCACCGACCCCAACTATGTCGCTTCGGCGATGGAGATGCTGCACATGATCGCGGGGGGCGAGGACAAGTGGCGGGAACGGCCGTTCGTGTCGAACTCGAACTGCTTCGTGGTGCCGCCGATGAAATTCGCCACCGAAAGCTGCCTGGTGATGGAGGAATGCATCAAGGCGGGGATGCCGGTGCTGCTGCTGTCGGCAGGCATGGCCGGGGCCACCGCGCCCTCGACCGTGGCCGGGGCCATCGTGCAGGCGGTGGCCGAATGTCTGGCAGGGTTGGTTTACGTCAACGCCGTAAAGCCCGGCGCGTCCGCGATTTTCGGCACCTGGCCATTCGGTCTGGACCTGCGGACCGGCGCGATGACCGGCGGCTCGGGCGAGCAGGCCCTGCTGACATCTGGCTGCGCGCAGATGCACAAGTTCTACGACCTGCCCGGCGGCGCGGCGGCGGGGATCGCGGATTCCAAGCTGCCCGACATGCAGGCCGGGTGGGAGCAGATGTGTTCCAACGTGATGGCCGGTCTGTCGGGGCTCAACATGGTCTATGAGGCGGCGGGAATGCACGCCTCGCTGCTGGGATTCTGCCATGAATCCCTGATCCTGGGCGACGACCTGATCGGGCAGGCCCTGCGCTGCGTGCGCGGGATCGAAGTGACCGACGAGACCCTGGCACTGGACCAGATCGCCGAGGTCTGTCTGGGCGGCACCGGACACTATCTGGGCACCGGGCAGACGCTGGGCCGGATGCAGGCGGATTACGTCTATCCCAACCTCGGCGACCGCACCTCGCCCAAGGAGTGGGTGGAGCGGGGCAAGCCCGACCTGATCGAAAAGGCAATCGCGCGCAAGGACCAGATCCTTTCGGAACGCTCGCCGGCGCGCTTCGACGCGGCGCTGGACGCCGCGATCCGCAGCAAGTTCAACATTCACTTGTCCGCGTAACCCGCTGGTGGAAAATAACAATGGCGGCCGGATCGCGCCGGCCGCCACGGATGGGTTTGCGCCGTCAGCCGTCGGTCGCGGGCATCTGACCGGCCTGCTGCGCAGTGGCCACCTCATCCTGATCCAGGGCGCCGTCGCCGTTCGCGTCCATGATCGAAAACGCCTCGGCGCTGATTTCGGGGAAGACGGCCTGCACCTCGTCGATGCTCAGCAATCCATCCCCGTTCGCATCGACGCCGGATTGCGCAACGGCAAGCGCCGGAAGGGCAAGCGCCGCGGTGGCCAGCAGGGCCAGTTTGGTCGGTTTCATTGCGGTTTCTCCAATGCTCATGTGTTTCCTGTGGTCCGGACGCGATCAGGAACACCATTTTGCGATGCGTTGTCAGCGGGGGTGCCCTGCCTGCCGGATTTCCGGCCAAAGGCCGCGAGAATCGCGTAGAAAGCTGCGCGGCGCATTGCACAACCAAGGGCTGAGACCGCCCTTCGGCAAAACTCCTCCGCGCGCATGGGCACAAAACAGCGGATAATGGCCGCCCTGCCCGACTCGGGCAAAAGAAAAGGGGGCCGAAGCCCCCCGTTGAGTTTCGCCGTCCAGGCTCTTTTCATTGACCGCCCGGTGTTTTTTGCCTGCGGCCTGGACGTCGTCTGGGGCGAGCGCACCCGCCCCGTGAGAGAGTGGGAAGGACTGGTCTTCCGTCCCACCCTGTTGCCGGCGAAACATGGGCGTGTTCCACCGCGTGGGATGACGCATTTCAGGTAAGTCGAGGACTTGCCGTCATCCCAGGTTTCGTCGGGACCGGATCACCGAGGGAGACCCAGGCCCCTACGCACCGTTGCCGGTGCGATTTCTTGCGCGGGTCACGAGCAACCGCTCGTCGCCCCGCAGGTGTTGCACTTCATGCAGGTGCCGTTGCGCACCAGCGTGTAGTTGCCGCATTCGCCGCAGGGGTCGCCCTCGTATCCCTGCATCTTGGCCTTGGTCCGGGCATCCATGCCGGTGGCGGTCACGGTTTCCGAGACGATCACCGTTTCCGTCGCCTGCGCCTGGAACCCGGCGGCCGGTTCGGCCATGCCGTTCACCGCCGATCCGCCGCCGTTGAACACCACCAATTCCTGCGGCAGGCGCTTGCGCAGATAGCCGGTCGAACTGATTTGTTTCAGCACTTCCAAAGACTTGGACGCCGCGCTTTCGCTGACTTCGGCGATGTTCTGAACGCCTTCCTCCTCGCCCCGTCCCAGATCGTCGAAGGTTGCGCCTTCGGGTTTCACATGGGCCAGGTCGGTGCGGTCGAGATAGCTGACCGCAAGTTCGCGGAAGATGTAGTCGAGGATCGACGTGGCGTTCTTGATCGAATCGTTGCCCTGCACCATCCCCGCCGGTTCGAACTTGGTGAAGGTGAAGGCATCCACGAATTCCTCAAGCGGCACGCCGTATTGCAGCCCGACCGACACCGCGATGGCAAAGTTGTTCATCATCGCGCGGAAACCGGCGCCTTCCTTGTGCATGTCGATGAAGATCTCGCCCAGGGAGCCGTCTTCGAACTCGCCGGTGCGCAGATACACCTTGTGCCCGCCCACGATCGCCTTCTGGGTATAGCCCTTGCGGCGATGGGGCAGTTTTTCGCGGTGGCTGCGGATGATCTCCTTGACCACGACCTTTTCGATGACCTTTTCCGCCAGAGTGACGGCCTTTTCCTGGGCCGATCCGCTTTCCAGCACTTCGGCCGCCTCGTCGTCATCCTCGACCAGGGCCGCCGCCAGAGGCTGGCTGAGCTTGGAGCCGTCGCGGTAGAGCGCGTTGGCCTTGACGCCGAGGCTCCAGGACAGCTCATAGGCTTTCTGGCAATCCTCGATGGTCGCATCGTTGGGCATGTTGATCGTCTTGGAGATCGCGCCCGAGATGAAGCTTTGCGCCGCCGCCATCATGGTGATGTGGCTGTCCACGCTGAGGAACCGCTTGCCCTTCTTGCCGCAGGGATTGGCGCAGTCGAAGATCGGATAGTGTTCGGGTTTCAGATGCGGCGCGCCTTCGAGGGTCATGGTGCCGCAGACGTGATCGTTGGCCGCCTCTATATCCGCCCTGGTGAAGCCCAAGTGGCGCAGCATGTCGAAGGTCGGGTCGTTCAGCTTGGCCGCCGGGATGCCGAGCACGCCGGTGCAGAACTCTTCGCCCAGGGTCCACTGGTTGAAGACGAAGCGGATGTCGAAGGCGCTTTCCAGCGCGGCGTCGATCTTGGCCAGTTCGTTGGGGCCAAAGCCGTGACCGGTGAGCGAAGTGTGGTTGATCGCCGGGGCGTTGCCGATGGTGCCGTGGCCCACGGCGTAGGACACGATCTCCTCGATCTGGGCCGAGGAATAGCCCAGTTTTTCAAGCGCGGCGGGCACCGACCGGTTGATGATCTTGAAATAGCCGCCCCCGGCCAGTTTCTTGAACTTGACCAGCGCGAAGTCCGGTTCGATCCCGGTGGTGTCGCAATCCATCACCAGACCGATCGTGCCTGTGGGTGCGATCACCGTGGCCTGCGCGTTGCGGTAGCCGTGTTTTTCGCCAAGGCTCAGCGCCTCGTCCCAGGCGGACATGGCCAGTTCCACCAGGCGCTTGTCGGGGCAGTTGGCGTGGTCCAGCGGCACCGGCTTGACCGACAGGGCCTCGTAGCCTTCGGTCGCGCCCTGCGCGGCGCGGCGGTGGTTGCGGATGACCCGCAGCATGTGGTCGGCGTTGCGCGTGTAGCCGGCGAACGGACCCAACTCACCGGCAATCTCGGCCGAGGTGGCATAGGCGACGCCGGTCATGATCGCGGTCAGGGCGCCGCAGATCGCGCGGCCCTCGGGCGAGTCATAGCCATAGCCCATGTTCATCAGCAGCCCGCCGATGTTGGCGTAGCCCAGGCCCAGAGTGCGGAAATCGTAGCTGAGCTTGGCGATCTCCCTGGACGGGAACTGCGCCATCATCACCGAGATTTCCAGCGTCAGCGTCCAGAGCCGGGCGGCGTGCATGTAGTCGTCGGCCTGGAACACGCCATCCTTGAGGAAGGTCAGCAGGTTCATCGACGCCAGGTTGCAGGCGGTGTCGTCGAGGAACATGTACTCCGAGCACGGGTTCGAGCCGCGGATCGGGCCGTCCTGCGGGCAGGTATGCCACTCATTCACGGTGTCATGATACTGGATGCCCGGATCGGCGCAGGCCCAGGCGGCGTGGCCGATCTTTTCCCACAGATCGCGCGCCCGGACGGTCTTGGCCACCTTGCCGTCGGTGCGGTTGATCAGTTCCCAGTCGGCGTCCTTTTCGACAGCCTTGAGAAAGGCGTTGGTGACGCGGATCGAGTTGTTCGAGTTCTGGCCCGACACCGTGCTGTAGGCTTCGCTGTCCCAGTCGGTGTCATAGGTCGGAAACTCGATGCTGTCGTGACCCTGGCGGGCATAGTCGAGCACGCGCTTGATGTAGGTTTCCGGGATCGCGACCTTTTTGGCCTCGCGGATCGCCGATTTCAGCGCGTCGTTCTTCTTGGGGTCATAGGCGTCGTCCTGCGCGCCGTCCCATGTGCGGATGGCCTCGAAAATGCCGTTCAGCATCTTCTCGTGCATCTTCGATCCGGCGACGATCGAGGCCACCTTCTGCTCTTCGAGCACCTTCCATTCGATGAATTGCTCGATGTCCGGGTGATCGGCATCGACGATCACCATCTTCGCTGCCCGACGGGTTGTCCCGCCTGATTTGATCGCGCCAGCGGCGCGGTCGCCGATCTTGAGAAAGCCCATCAGCCCCGAGGACTTGCCGCCGCCCGACAACGCCTCGCCCTCAGCGCGCAGATGGCTGAAGTTGGTGCCCGTACCCGAGCCGTATTTGAACAGGCGCGCCTCGCGCACCCACAGGTCCATGATGCCGCCGTCATTCACCAGATCGTCGGCGACGGACTGGATGAAGCAGGCGTGCGGCTGCGGATGTTCATAGGCCGATTTCGACTTGGTCAGCTTGCCGGTCTTGTAGTCCACATAGTGGTGCCCCTGCGCCGGGCCGTCGATCCCGTAGGCCCAGTGGAGGCCGGTGTTGAACCACTGCGGCGAGTTCGGCGCGGCGCGCTGGGTCGCCAGCATGTAGCGCATCTCGTCGAAATAGGCGCGCGCATCGTCTTCGGTGGAAAAGTATCCGCCTTTCCAGCCCCAATAGGCCCAGGCACCCGCAAGACGGTCGAAGACCTGTTTGGACGAGGTTTCGCCGCTGAACTCGGCCCCGTCATCCGGGACGGAGCGCCAGAGAAACTCGGGCACGTCCTTTTCCTTGACCTTCTTCAGGCGCGACGGAACACCGGCCTTGCGGAAATACTTCTGTGCGATCACGTCGCTGGCGACCTGGCTCCATCCAGCGGGCACCTCGATTTCGTCGAGGCGGAAGACGATGGTGCCATCGGGATTGCGAATCTCGGAGGTCGCCGACACGAAGTCGAGATCCGCATATGCATCCTGCCCTGCCTTGGTGAATTTTCTTTCTATTTTCATGTCCGCCGCCCTAGCTTCAACCAACCTTTGCGTCGGCCCCTGTCGGCCGACCTTTCCCGGAGGGTTATGTCCCCGACCGGGGCCGGTCCGAAAAGACAAAGCCATCCCGGCGCTGCAAGACCGCAGCGTGTAGCCGACACTCGGCTGCACGAATCCTTGATGTGCTTTCCGTCCCTCGCTCGCTGCCTTTCCGGTCATTGACTACCAGATTTAGTGGCAACGCATCCGGCCCACACAATCTGGCGTATCGACCCATAGGAGGTCAACGGCAAATTTCCGATCAAGGCGAAACTTTTTTGTTGACCCGCGATCCGGGCACGCGGCCGCTTTGGGCGCGGGCGATTCCTCCACAGGTTGTTCAGGCGCGAAGCGCGACGGACCGGTGTCGCCGGGTGCGGTCATTTTTCAAGAATCCCGGCGGTGTTAGGCAAAAGACTTAAACGCGGACGCCGGTCACGACGGGTCGGCCAATCCGAGAATCATGGTCGCAACGGGGTCGCGTTTGCCCTAGTCTCAGACACAGCGACCGAAACAAACCGGAACCGGCAGGCCATGCGCGCATCTTTGATCCTTCCGCTCATGGCCCTGACCGTGGCCTGCGCACCACAGCCGGACGGGCCGGTGTCGCGCAGCGCGACCTTTCCGGAGTATCCCGAATCCCTGGTCAACGCCTTCGTCGCGGCCTGCGGCGACCCCGGAGAAACCGTGACGCGGCCGACCAGAACATCGGTGGAATGCCGTCAGCTGCTGCCGCCGGAAACGACCGCCTATCTGATCCTGACATATGACGGCTATCCGCAGGATCTGCCGGAAAGCGTCATGCGCATGACGATCGACGAGATTTCGGCCGGATATCAGGTGGACACGGATTTCTACCTGGACATCCCGAGAAAGGCCGGCGGCATCACGCGGGTGCCGATCGAAAGCGCACGGCTGGACCGCAAGGTGTCGCGGCTGTTGCGGGCCACCGGCGGTACGCCGATCTGAGGATTTCGTGGTCGGGGCGGCGAGATTCGAACTCACGACCCCCTGTACCCAAAACAGGTGCGCTACCAGACTGCGCCACGCCCCGAACCGACCGCTTTCCTAGCGGGGTGGTGGCGATTTGAAAAGCCCTAACAGGGCCAGATCGCCGGGCCGCCTGAAAATATTTCGTGCCGCAATTCCGTGCCGGGCGCGATTCCGTATTTGCGCGCCAACCCGCCGTTGACCTCGAGCACCGCATAGACGCCCTCGCCTCCGTCGATCGTGGTCTCGTCATGCGGAATGGCGTTTTCGTGGATGCGCGTGACTTTGCCTGTCCGGTCCACAAAGATCATGTCCAGCGGGATCAGCGTGTTCTTCATCCAGAACGTCGCCCGCCGCGGCGGGTCGAAGACGAAGAGCATCCCCGACCGCTGCGGCAGGGACTCGCGGAACATCAGCCCCTTGGACCGCTCCTGCGGCGTGATCGCGAGTTCGATGTTGAACCGGATCTGCGCCGTGTCGTTTCTGAGATCCACCACGTCCGCACGGCAGTCGGCCATGCCCTTGACGGCCGCGGCGGTCCAGATCAGGAACGCAAAAGCGAGAGCCGCCCGCATGCCGCAGATCAGTCGTTGAGCGCGGCCTCCCAGGCGAGAACCTGGGCAGCCATCCGACCACGCTTGCCGTCGATGACCCGCATCGCCAGCGCCTCGCCCGGTTGCAGATCGGCCAGGCCCGACCGGCGCAGCACCTCGATGTGCAGGAACACGTCCTCGTCCCGGCCGAACACGTTGGCAAAGCCAAAGCCCTTGCCCTTGTCGAACCACTTGACGCGGGCGGCCTCGAGCGGGGCCTTGGCGATGTCCTCGGGCGCCAGATCCGCGAAATCCGACAGCATCATGGCGTCGGTCCGCTCGGGCGGGGTGATGCTCACGACCTCGACGGCCTGCACGCCCCGGTCGGTCCGGTGCGTCATGATTTCGATGCCCGCGCCGTCAGCGACCGAGCTTTGTCCGAAGTTCCGCAGCACATTCACGTGCAGCAGAATGTCCGGCCCCCCTTCCTCGGACACGACAAAGCCATATCCCTTGGAGGGATCGAACCATTTAACGTGTCCTCGGACTCGGTGCATGCTGTTCAGATCTTCAGGCACTTGTTTCCCATCGTGGATTTTGTCCAGTCATATGGCTTTGGATGTGTAGGATATTGGGGCGCAAATTCAAGTTGAAAAACCCGTTTGTTTTCAGCGCCCTGTATTTCACGATACGCGAACGTCATGGATTCAGCCTCTGCACCTGCCACGCGGCATCCGGCGCCTCGCGGCGCCAGGCGAACCGGTCGTGCAGGCGAAATGCGCCATCGGCCCAGAACTCGATTTCGGATGGTATCAGCCGATATCCGCCCCAGAACGGAGGGCGCGGCGGATTGGTGCCGAACCTGGCGGTGACCTTGGCGACCTCGGCCATCAGGGCAGCCCTGCTGGACAGGGGTTGGGACTGACGCGACGCCCAAGCCCCCAGTCTGCTCTTCAAGGAGCGAGACGCATAATATTCGTCAGCCATCGGACCCTCTTCGCGGGAGATTCTGCCACGCACCCGAATCTGCCGCCGCAACGATTTCCAGTGTATCACAAAGGCCGCCTTGCCGGCACTTTCCAGTTCCCGCGCCTTGGTGCTTCCGTAATTGGTATAGAAAACAAAGGCATCCGCCTCGATCTCTTTCAGCAGGACCATGCGCACATTCGGCAGCCCACCGTCATCCACGGTGGACAGGGCGATCGCGTTCGGATCGTTTGGTTCGGTCTTTTCCGCTTCGCGCAGCCACCGCCCCGCAATATCAAACGGGTCGGCACCGGCGAAGATGCCATCGCGTTCGCTCATTTCCATCCCCTGGAACGACCTGTTTCCGACCCTACGTCGAGAAGTTCGGTCAGGCAATAGCGCGTGGCCTTGAAGCAATCAGGGCAATGACATAAACCACGTCCTCACAACGCGACGACAGGCGGAGAACCGAACATGTCAAATCAGTTGATGGCCGGCAAGCGCGGCCTCATCATGGGACTGGCCAATGACAAATCCATCGCGTGGGGCATCGCCCGCGCCTTGTCCGAGGCCGGGGCCGAGCTTGCCTTCTCCTACCAGGGCGATGCGCTGAAAAAGCGGGTCGATCCGCTGGCGGCCCAACTGGGCAGCGAAATCGTTCTTCCCTGCGATGTCAGCGAGGAGGAGTCCATCGACGCTCTCTTCGCCGCGTTGGCCGACAGGTGGGGGCGTCTGGATTTCGTGGTGCACGCCATCGGGTTTTCCGACAAGAACGAGCTGCGCGGACGTTACGTCGATACCAGCCGCGCCAATTTCAAGCTGACCATGGACGTGTCGGTCTATTCCTTCACCGCCGTGATGCAGCGCGCCGAAAAGATGATGACCGAAGGCGGCAGCGCCGTCACGCTGACCTATTACGGGGCCGAGCAGGTGATGCCGCATTACAATGTGATGGGGGTTGCCAAGGCCGCGCTGGAGGCGTCGGTGAAATACATGGCCGAGGATCTGGGCAAGGATGGCATCCGGGTCAACTCGATCTCGGCGGGGCCGATCAAGACCCTGGCCGCCAGCGGCATCGGCGATTTCCGCTACATCATGAAGTGGAACGAATACAACTCGCCGCTGCGCCGCAACGTCACCATCGACGATGTGGGCAAGTCGGCGCTGTACCTGCTGTCGGATCTCAGCAGCGGCGTGACCGGCGAGAACCTGCATGTGGACTCGGGCTATCACATCGTCGGCATGAAGGCCGTCGATGCGCCCGACGTGGAAAAGGGTTGACCCGGATGAGCGCCAAGGACCGCCTGCCCCACGAAAAGGGCTTTCACATCAGCTGGGATCAGATCCACCGGGACGCCCGGGCGCTGGCCTGGCGCCTGGACGGGCACGGGCCGGACGACGGCGCCTGGCGCGCCGTGGTCGCGATCACGCGGGGCGGCATGGCCCCGGCGATGATCGTGAGCCGTGAACTGGACATCCGCACCGTGGACACGATCAGCGTCCGGTCCTACCACCACCAGGCGCAGGGCGAGGCCGAGGTGCTGAAATCGCCCGATGCCGATCTGATGGGCGATGGCGAGGGCATTCTGATCATCGACGATCTGGTGGACAGCGGAAAGACGCTGGAACTGGTCCGCAGGATGTATCCCAAGGCACATTTCGCCACCGTCTACGCCAAACCCAAGGGCCGCCCGATGGTGGACACCTTCATCACCGAGGTGAGCCAGGACACCTGGATCTTCTTCCCCTGGGACATGGCGCTGCAATATGTCGAGCCCTATCGCGGCACGGATTGAGGCACTGCGCCTGTGCCCGGCCGCCCTTCGAGTCTGCCAATGACGGCGGCGGGTGCGGCCACGGCGTCGGGCGCCCAAATCGATCCGGCCCGTCCAGATTTTTCGGAACCTTGTTCATGAGCACCACGCGCACCGCCACCACCTTTGCCCCGCCCGTGATGGAAGCGCGCCGCTGGGTGCAGGGCGTGACCTTTCCGGCCGACCGCCCCCTGATCAATGTCAGCCAGGCCGCGCCGGTCGATCCGCCGCCCGAGGCGTTGCGCCGGGCCATGGCGGAGTTCGCGATCACCCAAGACAGCGCCCATCTATACGGTCCGGTCCTGGGCAACGACGATCTGCGCGCGGAACTGGCAGAGCAGATTTCGGCCCACTACGGCGGCGCGGTTTCCGCGGCGCAGGTCGCGATCACCAGCGGTTGCAATCAGGCCTTTGCCGCCGCGATGTCCGCGATCACCGGCGAAGGCGACGAGGTCATCCTACCGACACCGTGGTACTTCAATCACAAGATGTGGCTCGACATGGCCGGGGTGCGCGCGGTCGATCTGCGCACCGGCGACGATCTGTTGCCCGACCCGGAGGCGGCCCGCGTCCTGATCACCGGCAAGACCCGCGCGATCGCACTGGTGACGCCGAACAATCCCGGCGGCGTCGAATACCCCGCCGAGCTGGTGCGCGCGTTTTTCGAGCTTGCGAAAGAGCACGGTCTGAAACTGCTGGTCGATGAGACCTACCGCGATTTCGACAGCCGCAGCGACCCGCCGCATGATCTGTTCGGGGATGCGGATTGGGATGCGACTCTGGTGCATCTCTATTCGTTTTCCAAAGCCTACCGGCTGACCGGGCATCGGGTCGGCGCGCTGGCCACCAGCCCGGCCCTGCTGGCCGAGATCGAGAAGTTTCTCGATACCGTCGCGATCTGCCCCGGCCAGATCGGGCAGTTCGCCGCGCTTTGGGGCATGCGCAACCTGTCGCAATGGCTGGCTGGGGAACGGGCCGAGATCCTCGACCGCCGCGCCGCGATTGCCGAGGGAATGCCGGCGCTGGAGGCCAAGGGCTGGCGGCTTTTGGGGCTTGGGGCCTATTTCGCCTATCTGGAGCATCCGTTCGACATGCCCTCGGACGTGCTGGCGCAGCAGCTCGTGGCCGAGGCCGGGGTGCTGCTGCTGCCGGGCACCATGTTCATGCCCGAGCACGACGCCGACGGGCAACGGCAGGTGCGCATCGCCTTTGCCAATCTCGACCGCGCCGGAATCGGCCGGTTGTTCGCGCGGTTGCAGGCCGTCACCTTCTGAGCTTGCCCCCCGGTTGCGCGCGTCGTATTCAAGGCCGCAATGATCGGGCAGAAACGAGCCGAACAACCTGGGGAGCACCATGGCCGCGCGTATGAAGAGTTTCTCGAAGACCTTTGTCTGGATCCTCATGGGCCTGCTGATCCTGGGACTGGCGGGATTTGGCGCGGTCAACCTGACCGGCACGGTGCGCACGGTGGCGCAGGTCGGGGACGAGACCGTTTCGGTCGATGCCTATGCCCGCGAGTTGCAGCGCGAAATCCGCGCCATCGAGGCGCAGACCGGCCAGCCGATGCAGATGTCGCAGGCGCGCGACCTGGGCCTTGATCAGGTGGCGCTGGCGCGGCTGATCGCTCTGGCCGCCATCGACAACGAAGTGGCGCGGATGGGGATTTCCATCGGGGATGAAAATCTGCAGCGCGAAATCGTCCAGATCCCCGCCTTTCAGGGGCTGGACGGCACGTTCGACCGCGAAGCCTATCGCTTTCAGCTGGATCAGGTCGGGTTGACCGAAGCGGAGTTCGAAGCCGACATCCGCAAGGAAACCGCGCGGACGCTGGTTCAGGGGGCGATCATGGAAGGTGTCGTCATGCCCGACACCCTGGCAGATACTCTGGCGGATTACGTCGGCGCGCGGCGCAGCTTCACCGTCGCCACGCTGGGCGCGGAACAGCTGGAAACCCCGGTCGCGACGCCGACCGAAGAGCAGATCGCCGCCTTCTATGACGCCAACACCGACCGGTTCACCCTGCCCCGCACCAAGCGCCTGACCTATGCGCTGCTGTCTCCCGAGATGTTGCTGGACACGGTGGAACTGGACTCGGACACGGTGCGGCGCCTCTATGAGCAGCGGGAGGCCGAATTCAATCAGCCCGAGCGGCGGCTGGTCGAACGCCTGGTCTTTGCCGATGACGCCGCGGCCGAAAGTGCGATGGCACAGGTCGAGGTCGGCGGCACCACGTTCGAGGCGCTGGTTGCGGATCGCGGGCTGGACCTGCGCGACATCGATCTGGGCGACGTGACCGCCGAGGATCTGGGTGATGCGGCGGAGCCTGTCTTTGCCGCCGAAGTGGGCGAGGTGGTCGGTCCCCTGCCCTCGGACCTTGGCCCGGCCCTGTTCCGGATCAACGGCACGCTGGCCGAACAGATCACGACCTTCGAACAGGTCGAGGCGGAACTGCGCGACGAGCTGGCCGCCGAACGCGCCCGCCGCCTGATCGAGGCGCAGTCCGAGGATATCAACGATCTGCTGGCGGGCGGCGCGACCCTGGAGGAACTGGCCGCCGAGACCGAGATGGAACTGGGCCAGATCGACTGGACCGAGGACAGTTCGGACGGGGTGGCGGCCTATGACGGGTTCCGGACCGTGGCGCAAGCTGTGACCGCGGACGACTTCCCCGAGATCGCGTTTCTGGAGGACGGCTCGATCTTTGCCGTGCGTCTGGACGAGGAATTGCCGCCGCGGCCAGAACCTTTGGACAGCGCGCGCAACCGGGTGATAGCCGCCTGGGTTCAGGAGGAAACCGGCAAGGCGCTGGAAGCGCAGGCCAACCGCCTGATCACACAGCTGGCCACGGATGGCGATTTCGCCGCGACGGGGCTGCCGCATCGGGTGGAAAACGGGCTGACGCGCTCGGCCTATCTGGAGGGCGTGCCGGTGGACTTCATGGCGCAGGTCTTCGAGATGGAGCCGGGAGAATTGCGCGTGATCGCCGGGCCGGGCACCGCGCTGATCGTGCGGCTGGACGAGATCCTGCCGCCGGCGGAAACCGAAGAGCTGACGCAGATGCGCGCGGCCCTGGGCGAGCAGTTGAACCAGGCGTTGGCGCAGAACATCTTTGACATCTATGTGCGTGACGCCCAGACCCGCGCCCGCCCGACGCTGGATCAGCGGGCGTTGACCGCCGTACAGTCCAGTTTCCAGTAAGAGACCGTCATGGCCCTGACCCCGGATT
The DNA here is from genome assembly GCF_059613135.1 of Ruegeria sp. BHSB196. Classification (NCBI taxonomy): domain Bacteria; kingdom Pseudomonadati; phylum Pseudomonadota; class Alphaproteobacteria; order Rhodobacterales; family Roseobacteraceae; genus Ruegeria; species Ruegeria sp. BHSB196. Next base: position 69,868 of record NZ_JBXWRY010000009.1, on the reverse strand, counting down.
TCGACAGGTTCGCCCGCGCCTATGAGGCAGGCGAGAACCAGATCGTCTATGCCCGTCTGGCCGCCGATCTGGATACGCCGGTGTCGCTCATGCTCAAGCTCACCGGTGCCCAGAAAGACGCCTTCATGCTGGAATCGGTGACCGGCGGCGAAGTGCGGGGGCGGTATTCGATCATCGGCATGAAGCCCGACCTGATCTGGCGCTGCCACGGGGAGCGCTCAGCGCTGAACCGCTCGGCGCGGTTCGATGCGGAGGCGTTCGAGGCGCAGGACGGCAATCCGATGGAGAACCTCAGGGCGCTGCTGGCGGAAAGCCGGATCGCCCTGCCCGACGATCTGCCGCAGGCGGCGGCGGGGCTGTTCGGGTATCTGGGATATGACATGGTACGGCTGGTCGAGCACCTGCCCGACGTGAATCCCGACCCTTTGGGCCTGCCGGATGCGATCATGCTGCGCCCCTCGGTGGTGGCGGTGCTGGACGGAGTCAAGGGCGAGGTCACGGTGGTCTCGCCCGCCTGGGTCAGCGACGGGCAGAGTGCCAAGGCGGCCTATGCGCAGGCCGCCGAACGGGTGATGGATGCGGTGCGCGATCTGGAGCGTGCCATGCCCGCCGAAACCCGCGACCTGGGCGAGGCGCACGAGGTCGCGCCGCCGGTGTCGAACTTCACCAAATCGGGCTATATGGCGGCGGTCGAGAAGGCCCGGGAGTACATCCGCGCCGGCGACATTTTTCAGGTCGTCCCGGCGCAGCGCTGGACGCAGGACTTTCCGCTGCCGCCCTTTGCGCTCTATCGGAGTCTGCGGCGCACGAACCCGTCCCCCTTCATGTTCTATTTCAACTTCGGCGGATTCCAGGTCGTGGGCGCCAGCCCGGAAATCCTGGTGCGCGTCTTTGGCAAGGAAGTTACCATTCGCCCGATTGCGGGTACACGGCCCCGCGGCGCGACGCCCGAGGAGGACCGCGCGCTCGAGGCGGATCTGCTGGCTGACGAAAAGGAACTGGCGGAACACCTGATGCTGCTGGATCTGGGCCGGAACGACACCGGTCGGGTGGCCAGGATCGGCACGGTGCGGCCGACCGAGAAGTTCATCATCGAACGCTACAGCCACGTGATGCATATCGTGTCGAACGTGGTGGGCGAACTTGCCGAGGACAAGGACGCGCTGGATGCGTTCTTTGCCGGGATGCCGGCGGGCACGGTTTCGGGGGCGCCCAAGGTCCGGGCGATGGAGATCATCGACGAGTTGGAACCGGAAAAGCGCGGCATCTATGGCGGCGGTGTCGGGTATTTCAGCGCGGGCGGTGACATGGACATGTGCATTGCGCTGCGGACCGCCATCGTGAAGGATCGAAAGCTCTACATCCAGGCGGGCGGTGGCGTCGTCTTTGACAGCGATCCCGAGGCGGAATACATGGAGACCGTGCACAAATCCAACGCCATTCGCCGCGCAGCGGCGGACGCGGCCCGGTTCACCGGCAACGGCAACCGCTGAACTCCGCCACGCCGTTTAGAATATGGCGCGACCGGTGGTCGGTCCGTCGCTGGAAGTCATCCCCCGACGCCGTTGGTCAGGACCGCCGAGATCGGCGCAAGGGCGACACGGCTGGCGCGGTCCTGCAGGCCCCACAGCAGCAGGGCCGAGATCGTGTCGGGCCGCACCCGGCCCAGCATCACCACCGCGCCCTCCTGCCCCGCGCGGAATGCGGCCTGATCCAGAAAACGCCGCATCACCTTGGGCTCCTGCCCCGCGCCGTCGAAATCCCGGAACACCACGGCCGACGGCACGCCGTTGCGCGCCGCGAGTTTCTGCGCGGTGTTCAGCCCGTTGTTCTGGGTGACGAGGCCGCGGCCGGTGCCCCCGGCAATGGCGGCCACCTGGTCCGCAAGCGCCCGGTTGCCCTGAATGCCCGTCGTGGTGCCTTCGAGAATGCCGACGGTTTCGGGAATGGTTTCGAGCCATACGGACAGCGAGACCTCGGCATCCTGGGGCGTCGCCTCGGGCGGCAGGTCAGTGAGGGCCAGAACCTCGAACCCGGCCTCGCGGTAGCGCGCGACCTTTTCCGCCGCGTCCGGGTCCGTCGGACTGACGGCGAAGCTGAGCGGATAGGGAAATTCCGCAAGCGCCTCGGCGCCGAAAGAGCCGGCATCGTCGATCAGGACGATGGCCATCAGCGGGCGGCCTTCGGGGTTTTCGAATTCGGCGGCGTATTGCTGGATCGGCGGCAACTCCGGTTCCGGCTTGGGTTGCGATACGGCGGTGGGCGGCACTTCGTCGTCGCGGTCCGTCAGGGGCAGGATCCGGGTTCCGACGCTCGGCCCGGACGGTGAGGTGGCGATGCCGCCGATCTGAGGCAGCGTCGCGATCCTGGGACGGTCGCCCGACTCCGAGGCGCGCCGTCCGAGCGTCTGCTCCGGCACGGTGCGCGGCGTGTCCGATTTGCGCTGGGCGGCGGCGACATTGGGTTCGGGCGCGGAACCGTCGTCAACGTCATCCTCCGCCGCTTTCGGGGCGGACGCCGTCGCCGGCCTGTCATCCACGTCGATGGGCTGCACGTCGTTCCGGGGCGACACCGGCAAGGCCGCGGGCTGCGCCGGAACCGCGGGGGCCGACGGGGCGGCGGGCTCGACCTCTATGGCGACATCCGTGGTCACGTCCGGGGTTTCGACATCCTGTGCCGCGGTTGCGATTTCGGGCCGCGGAATCGACCTTTTGTCGGTGTCTTCCAGTTCGGTGACGGTGTCGTTGCCGACATCCCCGCTTTCGGGCGCTTGCGGTGCCAGTTCGACCAGATCGGAATCCGGGCCGGGGTTTTCCAGCGGGGCGTCCGTAGCCACCTGAACCGCGGGCGCGGGCGCCGGCGCCTCGGTCTTGACTTCGGGATTGCGGGCCAGCGGTGTCGTCAGCGACAGGTACGCCCCGGCACCGACCAGAACGGCCACACCTGCCATCAATCCACCCAGAAATCCGCGCATCGCTGCTTGCCCCGTTTGTTTTCGCCGATCACGACAGGACCGTCTTGTGCGGCTTTGGCCCACGCTGGCGCAAGTGGTCGGTGCGCCCTTGACGCTGCCGCGCAAGCCTGAGCATGTATGTCCCCGACACTATACCGTGGCCCGGGACCGCACCGCCAGTCCCAATTGCCCAAGACGAGACAAGAGCCCCGATGCTGCTGCTGATCGACAACTACGACTCGTTCACCTACAACCTCGTCCACTATCTGGGCGAGTTGGGCGCCGAAATGGTCGTGCGCCGCAACGATGCGCTGGACGTGCAGGAAGCGATGGCGATGAAACCGGCCGCCATCCTGCTGAGCCCCGGCCCCTGCGACCCGGATCAGGCCGGCATCTGCCTGGCGCTGACCGCCGCCGCCGCCGAGACGCGCACACCGCTGATGGGCGTGTGCCTGGGGCATCAGACCATCGGTCAGGCCTTTGGCGGCAAGGTGGTGCGCTGCCACGAGATCGTGCATGGCAAGATGGGCAGGATGCATCACACCGGCAAAGGCGTGTTCGCCGGCCTGCCCTCGCCCTTCGCGGCGACCCGGTATCATTCGCTGGTGGTCGAGCGGGAGAGCCTGCCGGCCTGTATCGACATCACCGCAGAGCTGGAGGACGGCACGATCATGGGTCTCCAGCATCGCGACCTGCCGATCCACGGGGTGCAGTTTCACCCGGAATCGATCGCGTCCGAGCATGGTCATGCCCTGCTCCGGAATTTCCTCAATGAAATGAAAGTCCCTGCATGAGCGACGCGCTGAAACCGTTGATCGGGGCGGCGGCCGACCGGCCGCTGACCCGCGCCGAGGCCGAGGCCGCCTTTTCCATCCTGTTCGAGGGCGAAGCGACGCCCAGCCAGATCGGCGGGCTGCTGATGGCGATGCGGACACGAGGGGAAACCGTGGACGAATTCGCCGCCGCCGCGGCGGTCATGCGTGCCAAGTGCCATGCGGTCACGGCGCCGGACGGCGCGATCGACATCGTCGGCACCGGCGGTGACGGCAAGGGGACGCTCAACATCTCGACCGCAACCGCCTTTGTGGTGGCGGGCGCGGGCGTCACCGTCGCCAAGCACGGCAACCGCAATCTCAGCTCGAAATCCGGGGCTGCGGATGCGTTGGGACAGCTTGGCATCAACGTGATGGTCGGCCCCAAGGTGGTCGAGAGGGCCCTGAACGAGGTGGGGATCGGTTTCATGATGGCGCCGATGCACCATCCGGCGATCGCGCATGTGATGCCGACCCGGCAGGAGCTGGGCACGCGCACGATCTTCAACATTCTCGGCCCGCTCACCAACCCGGCGGGAGTCCGGCACCAACTGACCGGCGCCTTCAGCCGCGATCTGATCCGGCCGATGGCGGAAACGCTTGGCGTTCTGGGCGCAGAGCGCGCCTGGCTGGTGCACGGATCGGACGGCACCGATGAGTTGACGATCACCGGGCCCAGCTGGGTGGCCGCATGGGAGGACGGCCAGGTGAAGGAGGTCGAACTGCACCCCGAGGACGCCGGGCTGCCGGTGCATCCGTTCGAGGAGATCCTGGGCGGGACGCCCGAAGACAACGCGGTAGCGTTCCGGGCGCTTCTGGACGGCGCGCCGTCGGCTTATCGCGATGCGGTTCTGTTGAACGCGGCCGCGGCCCTGGTGGTGGCCGAACGGGCGAACGACCTGCGCGAAGGCGTTGCCATTGCTGCGGAAAGCATCGACAGTGGCCGGGCCAGGGACAAGGTGGCCGCACTGGCCCGGATCACACAGGAAGGCGCATGACGGAAACGATACTCGACAAGATCAAGACCTACAAACTCGAAGAAATAGCGGCGGACAAGGCGAAAAAACCACTTGAATCCCTGGAGACCGAGGCGCGCGAGGCCGATCCCCCGCGCGGTTTCGCCGACGCGCTGACGGCCGCGACGCGCGGCGGCTACGGCCTGATCGCGGAAATCAAGAAGGCCAGCCCGTCCAAGGGATTGATCCGCGAAGATTTCGACCCGCCGGCACTGGCGCAAGCCTATGCGGCGGGCGGCGCGACCTGCCTGTCGGTGCTGACCGACACCCCCAGCTTTCAGGGCGCCAAGGCGTATCTGACCGCCGCGCGCGCCGCCTGCGACCTGCCGGTGTTGCGCAAGGATTTCATGTACGATCCCTATCAGGTGGTCGAGGCCCGTGCGCTCGGCGCGGATTGCATCCTGATCATCATGGCTTCGGTCGATGACGCGCAGGCCGCCGAATTGGAACAGACGGCGCTGGATTGGGGCATGGACGTGCTGATCGAGGTGCATGACGAGGACGAACTGGAACGGGCCACCAAGCTGCAAAGCCGGCTGATCGGTATAAACAACCGCAATCTCAAGACCTTCGAGACAAGTCTTGACACGACACGACGCCTGTCCAAGCTGGTTCCGGCCGACCGGCTGATCGTCTGCGAGAGCGGCTTGAACACGCCCGAGGATCTGGCCGATATCGCCCGCTACGGCGCGCGCTGTTTCCTGATCGGCGAAAGCCTCATGCGGCAGGACGATGTCGCGGCGGCAACGCGGGCGTTGCTGGCCAATCCGCTGGTGCCGGGGGCGATGTGATGGCGTTGTCGCACTTCGATCCCAAGGGCAACGCGCATATGGTCGATGTCTCGGACAAGGCGGTGACGGATCGCATCGCCGTGGCCGAGGGATACATCAGGATGGCGCGGGAAACCTTTGATATCATTGCCGAAGGTCGCGCCAGGAAAGGCGATGTGCTGGGGGTCGCACGGCTGGCCGGAATCATGGGCGCCAAGAAGACACCGGACCTGATCCCGCTCTGCCATCCGTTGCCAGTTGCCAAGGTGGCGGTCGAACTGACCCTGGACCCGGATCTGCCGGGTGTCCGGATCGAGGCGACGGTCAAGACTACCGGCCAGACCGGCGTCGAGATGGAGGCGCTGACCGCCGTTTCCACCGCCGCGCTGACGGTCTATGACATGACCAAGGCGGTGGACAAGGCCATGGAAATCGGCGGTCTCCGTCTGTTGCTGAAAGATGGCGGTAAATCAGGACGTTACGAGGCGACATGATCTCGGTCCAGGATGCGCGCGCGCTGCTTTTCGATCTGGTCGGCCCGCTGCCCGCCGAAACAGTGGCGCTGGGCGACGCGGCGGGGCGCGTGTTGGCCCGCCCGGTGACGGCGACGCGCGATCAGCCTCCGTTTGCCGCATCGTCGATGGACGGCTACGCCGTCAAGGCTGCCGAGGTCGAACTGCACGCCATGTTCCAGGTCATCGGCGAGGCCGCCGCGGGGCACCGGTTCACCGGTTCCGTCGGTGCCGGACAGGCGGTGCGGATCTTCACCGGCGCCCCGGTACCCGAAGGCGCGGATTTCATTGTGATTCAAGAGGATGTGGAACGCCATGGCGACGTGATCACCATCGTGGACGATCCCGGCCGGAAATCCAACATCCGCCCTGCGGGCGTCGATTTCCGCAAGGGGACCGAGATTTCCGCGCCACGGCGGCTGCGGGCCGAGGATGTCGCCTTGATGGCCGCGATGAACATTTCGCAGGTTCCGGTCGCGCGCAAACCCGTCATCGCATTGATCTCGACCGGCGATGAACTTGTGATGCCCGGGCAAGACCCCGGCCCCGATCAGATCATCGCGTCCAACACGTTCGGGCTCAAGGCGCTGCTCGAAGGGATCGGGGCGCATGTCCGCCTCCTGCCGATTGCCCGCGACACGGTGTCATCGCTGGAAACCGCGTTCGGGCTGGCGGCGGGTTCCGATCTGGTCGTCACGATCGGCGGCGCTTCGGTGGGCGATCACGACCTGGTCGCCGAAGCGGCGGAAGGGCTGGGGATGGAGCGCGCGTTCTACAAGATCCGGATGCGCCCCGGAAAGCCGCTGATGGCGGGGCGGATCGGCGCCACGCCGATGGTCGGGCTGCCGGGCAACCCGGTATCGGCCATGGTCTGCGGGTATCTGTTTCTGGCGCCGATGGTGCGGCGCATGCTGGGCCTTGCGGATACCGTGCCGCCGTTTCGCCGTGCGCGCCTGGCCGCCCCGCTCTCGAAGAACGGGCCGCGTGAGCACTATATGCGCGCCATGCTGGAAGAAAACGGCATCCGGGCCTGCGATGATCAGGACAGCTCGCTCTTGAGCGTTCTGGCCCGCGCCGATGCCCTTCTGGTGCGCCCGCCGGACGACCCGCCACGGGACGCGGGAGACGAGGTTTCCTATCTGCCTCTGTAGCCTCGGCGCAAATCCGTTGACACAAAACGTGAACATGCGTAGAACAAAAGCAAACACATGAGCGGCGAGGTATGAGCGATGTTGACCAAGAAACAGCTGGATTTGCTGGAATTCATCCACAAACGGGTGCAGGCCGACGGGGTGCCGCCCAGTTTCGACGAAATGAAGACCGCATTGGATCTGCGGTCGAAATCCGGCATTCACCGGCTCATCACCGCGCTGGAAGAGCGCGGGTTCATCCGGCGTCTTGCGCATCGCGCCCGCGCCATCGAGATCGTGAAGCTGCCCGAAAGCCTGGGCGGCGAGCCGACGGCGCAGTTCAAACCGCGGGTGATCGACGGCGACCGCCCGGACGCGCCGCGGCCGGCCAACGTCGAACCGGTGGCGGTGCATGCGATCGAACTGCCGGTCATGGGCCGGATCGCCGCCGGTGTCCCGATCGAGGCGATCAGCCATGTCTCGCATCATGTCGCGGTACCGGGTCCGATGGTCTCAGGCAAGGGCGAGCATTATGCGCTTGAGGTGCGGGGCGATTCGATGATCGACGCCGGCATCAACGACGGCGACGTGGTGGTGATCCGCGAAACCTCGGTCGCGGACAATGGCGATATCGTGGTGGCGCTGGTCGAGGATCAGGAAGCCACGCTCAAACGGTTCTTCCGCCGCGGCGGCTCGATCGCGCTGGAGGCGGCCAATCCCGCCTATGAAACCCGGGTTCTGCCGGCGGACAGGGTCAAGGTGCAGGGCCGGCTGGTGGGGCTGATCCGCAGTTACTGACGCCGCGCCCCGGGTCTGTCAGGCTCGGCTGATGGCGACCAAAGCCGCGCGCCGGACGCGGCGGCGCTGGTCAGGATCTTGTCCCCGTCGATGGCCAGGCTGCCGGTTGCGCGCAGCATCACGGGGTCAAAGACCTGACAGGCGCCGGACAGTGTCAGCGGCACCTGCGAAATCACGATCTGATCGCCGCGGCAGGTCTGCAGGGTTCGGGCGGCCTTCTTGCCGGTGACATGAACCAGTTCCTTGTCGTTCCAGCGGATCAGGCGCAGCCCGTCCTGATCCTGGGGCCAACGCGCCGCCGCTTCCGGCTGAGCGGCTCCGTCGCCGTCATTCTCAAGCCAGACGGAGGCGACGAAACCGCCGCCGCGCGCCTTGCTGAGCGCCCTGCCCTCGTCGGTCATCACGCCCACCAGCGCTCCGGTATCCGCCACCAGAATCTCCGGGCGCTGGCGTTGTCCCCAGAGCGACAGCGCCGCCGCCACGATCGCCACGCCGGCCCAGCGGGCCTGTCCGCGCCACAGAAGCAGCCAGAGCCCGCCCATGGCCAGAGCGGGCAACACATAAGCTGGTGGGCTTGCCACGAAGCCGCGCGCGCCGTCCAACGCCGAGACCCAATCGGCGACCGCCAGAATCCAGCGTAGCCCGAGGCCCATGAGCCAGAGACCGATGCCGTCGAGTCCAAGCGGCGCCAACAAGGCCGCCAGGACCGCCGCCGGGATCACCAGGGTGCCCATGACAGGCACCGACAGCAGGTTCGCCGGCAGCCCGTAATGGGCCAGCGCGTTGAAATGCGCCGCCGCGACAGGCGCGGTGGCCAGCCCGGCAACGGCCGATGACACGACCAAGGCCGCGACCGCGCGAAACCGCCCCCGCATGACCCCAGCTTCCATGTCGCGCAAAGCGCCGAAAGCGGCCACCAGCGCTGCGGTGGCCGCAAAGGACATCTGGAAACCGGGGCTGAGCAGGGCGTGCGGTTCCAGCACCAGAACGATCATCGCCGCAACCGCCACTGCCCGCAGCGAAATGGCCCGCCGATCCACCAGCACCGCGCAGAGCATCACCGCGACCATGATGAAGGCCCGCTCGGTCGCAACGCTGCCGCCGGACAGTGCGAGATAGGCCGCGCCCGCCATCAGGGCGCAAACCGCCGCGATCTTGCGCACCGGCAGGCGCAGGGCCAGCGGCGGGACGAGCGACAGGGCGATCCGGCAGGCGGCATAGACGAAGCCGGTCAGCAGGCCCATGTGCAGACCCGATATGGCCAGCAGATGCGCGAGGTTGGACGTGCGCAGATCTTCCAGCGTGTCCTGACCGACGCCGCTGCGGTCTCCGGTGGTCACGGCGGCGGCAAACCCGCCAACCTCACCCGGCAGGGCCGCGCGGATATGGTCCGAGATCGCCATGCGCAGCGATTGCAGGTGCAGCCCCTGTCGGGACTCCGCCGGCGGCGAGACGGTCAGAACCGGCGCGCGCGTATAGCCCACGGCCCCCAGTTTCAGAAACCAGGAATGGCGGCGGAAGTCGAAGCCGCCCGGTTCGACCGGCCCCTGCGGCGGCGACAGGTGCCCGGTGGTCATGATCACCTGGCCCGGCGCCAGCGGAACGGTGTCGCCGTGAACGGAAATTCGGATGCGCGCGGGCCGCTCCCCCTCAGGCACGCCGGAAAGGCGCACCGCGTCGAGCGTAACCCGCAGCGCATCCGAAGCAGACCGGTCCATCGCCACGACCCTCCCCTCGATGGGGCCGTAGTAGCGCCATTGCAGAACCGGCTCTGCCACGCGGTGCGCCTGCGCCCCGGCAAGGGCGAACCCGGTTGCCGCAAGCGCCAGCGCCCATGCCAGAGGCGACCATGCCGCCGTCATCCGTTGCCCGGCGAACAGGGCTGCGCAGGCGATCAGGACGATTGCCGCATAGTGGAACGGCCCCGGTTCCCATCTCAGCCCGAAATAGGTACCGATCCCCACGCCCAGACAGACGGGCGACCAGGGAAACAGGTATCCGCGCTGCGCCAGCAAGGCCGCCTCGACCCGAGCCAGAATGCGCATGGTTGCTCCTGTCCGCCGGGCTCGTTAGACACACGCAACCTAAGTCCGAAGCTATTACCAAAAGGTAAACACCCGCCATGTCCGAACAGGTCGTCACGCGATTCGCCCCCTCGCCCACCGGTTTCCTGCATATCGGCGGCGCCCGCACGGCGCTGTTCAACTGGCTCTATGCGCGCGGGCGCGGCGGCAAGTTCCTGCTGCGGATCGAGGATACCGATCGCGAACGCTCCACGCCCGAAGCGACCGACGCGATTCTGCAGGGGCTGGACTGGCTGGGGCTGGACCACGACGGAGAAGTCATAAGCCAGTTCGCCCGGGCGCAGCGTCATGCCGAGGTCGCGCATCAACTGCTGGCCGAAGGCAAGGCGTACAAGTGTTTTTCAACCCAGGACGAGATCGCCGCCTTTCGCGAACAGGCGCGGGCCGAAGGCCGATCGACGCTGTTTCGCAGCCCGTGGCGCGATGCCGACCCAGCAACACACCCGGACGCGCCCCATGTCATCCGCATCAAGGCGCCGCAAAGCGGGACCACCGTGATCCGCGACCGAGTTCAGGGCGACGTCACCATCCGCAACGATCAGCTGGATGACATGGTTCTGCTGCGCTCGGACGGGACGCCGGTCTATATGCTGGCAGTGGTTGTGGACGATCATGACATGGGTGTGACCCACGTGGTCCGGGGCGACGACCACCTCAACAACGCCGCGCGGCAGATGATGATCTATGAGGCGATGGGCTGGGACGTGCCGGTCTGGGCGCATATTCCGCTGATTCACGGGCCGGACGGCAAGAAGCTGAGCAAACGTCACGGAGCGCTCGGGGCGCAGGAGTATCAGGCGATGGGGTACCCGGCAGCCGGGATGCGCAACTACCTGGCGCGGCTGGGCTGGAGTCACGGAGACGACGAATTCTTCACCGATGCCCAAGCGTTGGAGTGGTTCGATCTGGACGGAATCGGCAAGAGTCCTGCCAGGTTCGATCTGAAAAAGCTGGAAAACCTGTGCGGCCAGCACATTGCCGTGACCGACGATGCTGCGCTGCGGCAAGAAATCGAGGCGTATCTGGCGGCAGCGAAACTGAATCCTCTGACCCCGACACAATCCGGTGATCTGGAACGTGCGATGTATTGCCTCAAGGATCGGGCGCGAACCTTTCCGGAACTGCTTGAAAAAGCGCATTTTGTTCTGACTTCGCGACCCATTGAGCCGGACGAGAAGGCGGCCAGGGCGCTGGATTCAGTATCCGATGGTATACTGAACGAATTGACGCCGCAGCTGCAAAATGCTAGCTGGACGCGAAACGGGCTGGAGGATACCCTGAACGCGTTCGCCGAAACACGTGGGGTAAAGTTCGGTAAGCTTGCGGGTCCGCTGAGGGCCGCATTGGCTGGTCGAGCAGTGACACCTTCGGTTTTTGACATGATGCTTGTGCTGGGGCGAGAAGAGACTTTGGCACGGCTTTCCGACGCAGTGACCTGACGCCCGGACCTCTTCGGGCAACGCTGCGATGCTTTGACGCCGGACTGCGCGCACGTGTGCAGCCGTTGCCCGCTGGAACGGACACTCTCCGCTCCGCGCAAGAATGAGGAAGGGACAAAAATGACGGATAGCCAGAAAACAGCCACCTTGACTGTGCATGGTGAAAGCTATGAGCTGCCGGTCTTTTCTCCGACCGCCGGTCCGGACGTGATCGACATCCGCAAGCTCTACAGCCAGGCGGGCGTGTTCACCTACGATCCGGGATACACCTCGACCGCCAGCTGCGACAGCACCATCACCTATATCGACGGCGAAAAGGGCGAGTTGCTGCACCGGGGATATCCCATCGACCAACTGGCCGAGAAATCGCATTTCCTGGAAGTGTGTTTCTTGCTGCTCTACGGCTATCTGCCCAAGGCGGACGAACTGGAGAAGTTCGAGACGACGATCACCCGCCACACCATGATCCACGAGCAGATGCACTATTTCTTCCGTGGGTTCCGCCGCGATGCGCATCCGATGGCCACCATGGTGGGTGTCGTCGGCGCCATGTCGGCCTTTTATCACGACTCGACCGACATCAGCGACGAACGGCAGCGCGAGATCGCGAGCCACCGTCTGATCGCCAAGATGCCGACCATCGCCGCGATGGCCTACAAGTACTCGATCGGGCAACCGTTCATCTATCCGCGCAACGATCTCGATTACGCCTCGAACTTCCTCTACATGTGCTTTGCGGTTCCGGCCGAGGATTACGTGGTCAACCCGATCCTGAGCCGGGCCATGGACCGGATCCTGACCCTGCACGCGGATCACGAGCAGAACGCCTCGACCTCGACGGTGCGGCTGGCGTCGTCTTCGGGGGCCAACCCGTTCGCCTGCATCGCCGCCGGCATCGCCTGCCTTTGGGGTCCGGCACATGGCGGCGCCAACCAGGCCTGCCTGGAAATGCTGAAGGAGATCGGCACGGTCGATCGCATTCCCGAATACATCGAACGCGCCAAGGACCACAACGACCCGTTCCGGCTGATGGGTTTCGGCCACCGGGTCTACAAGAACTTCGACCCGCGCGCCAAGGTCATGAAACAGTCCGCGGACGAGGTGCTGGAACTGCTGGGAATCGAGGACAATCCCAAGCTGCAGGTCGCCAAGGCGCTGGAGAAACAAGCCCTGGAAGATCCGTACTTCATTGAAAAGAAGCTGTTCCCGAACGTGGACTTCTATTCCGGCATCATCCTCGAAGCGATGGGTTTCCCGACCTCGATGTTCACCCCGATCTTCGCGCTGTCGCGTACCGTGGGCTGGGTGAGCCAGTGGAAAGAGATGATCGCCGATCCGCAGAACAAGATCGGCCGCCCGCGTCAGCTGTACCTGGGCGAGACCCAACGCGACTACGTCGATATCGAGAAACGCTGATTGGCCGAACGCCGATGCAAACGCCCCCGCCGACGGTGGGGGCGTTTTCGATTCGGTTTTCGTTTCAAAACAGTGAAAGCTGATCGCCCGCCTGCGGCGGCACGCGGAACAGATCGCAGCGCAGGGGCGGGGTTTCGATGGCAAGCCCCAGCCGTCGTACCGCCGCCCGGAAACGCGCCGCGATCATCTCGGCATATTGTCCCTCGCCGCGCATCCGGTGCCCCCACCGCGGATCATAGTCCCGGCCTCCGTGCATCTCGCGCAGCCGCGCCATGATCCGTGCGGACCGCCCCGGCTCGTGACGAGCAAGCCACTCCTGCCAGAGCGCCGAAACCTCGCGCGGCAGGCGCAGCATGATCCAGCTGGCAGATTCTGCCCCGGCCTCCCTGCCCGCCCGCAGCAGGTCTTCCAGTTCGTGATCGGTCAGGCCGGGGATCACCGGGGAGGTCATGACCCGAACCGGAACGCCCGCCCGGGTCAGGCGCTGGATCATCTGCAGCCGCCGCGCCGGCGCGGGTGCGCGCGGTTCCATCCGGCGCGACAGGCCGGCGTCCAGCGTGGTCAGCGACACGCCGACCCGCGCCAACCCCTGCGCCGCCATTTCGGCCAGAATATCCAGATCGCGTTCGATCAGGGCGCCCTTGGTCACAATGGCCACCGGGTGCCGGAATTCCCGCAGGACTTCAAGGCAGGTGCGGGTGATCTTTCTTGCCTTTTCAATCGGTTGATAGGGGTCGGTGTTGGTGCCGATGGCAATCGGCGCCACCTTGTAGGACCGCGCCGACAGCTCGTGCCGCAGGACCAGAGCCGCGTTGGGGCGCGCCACGAGCTGCGTTTCGAAATCCAGGCCCGGCGACAGGCCGAGATAGGCATGGCTCGGGCGCGCGAAACAATAGCTGCATCCGTGCTCACATCCCCGATACGGGTTGATGGAACGGTCGAAGGGCAGATCGGGCGACTTGTTGTAGGTGATCAGGCTGCGCGCGATCTCGTCCCGCACCTGTGTGCGAACCGCCGGTTCGTCCGAATCCTTGGCCCAGCCGTCATCGAACGGTTCGCTGGCATGACGCTCATACCGTCCTGCCGCGTTGGACAGAGCCCCGCGGCCGGGCGCGCGCCGGTCCTGACCGCCCGTGTTCATGGGATGTTCCATGCACGCTTGATAGAACAAAAAGGGAACTTCCACAAGTGGAAAGACGGGGCCGCCGGAGCCCTTCCCGGCGCTCCGGTCCCTGCCAAACCCTTGACGGAAAATCGGAGAACTTGAGCGAGGCTCAGCTTCTTCCTGAAGAATATTCCGTCGCGATCAGCCAAAAACTCGCCTATAGGTCGGTAGCGAAACCGCCAATGTCGCAATCAACGCAGTCCCGTTGCGACAAAATGGCAAAAACGGACCAAATTGCCACGCGGGGCGCGTGACTGCCCCATTCAGCTCAGGGAAACGGCTCATGTCGGATGAAGAAGACATCGTCCTGTCGGAACTGAACGACGACGAACTCGTCGAGCAGATGTTCGACGACCTTTATGACGGCCTCAAGGAAGAGATCGAAGAAGGTGTCAACATCCTGCTGGAACGGGGTTGGGCACCGTATGACATTCTGACCAAGGCGCTGGTCGGTGGCATGACCATCGTGGGCCATGACTTCCGCGACGGAATCCTGTTCGTTCCCGAAGTGCTGCTGGCCGCCAACGCGATGAAGGGCGGGATGGCGATCCTCAAGCCCCTGCTGGCCGAAACCGGTGCACCGCGGGTCGGCAAGATGGTGATCGGCACCGTCAAGGGCGACATTCACGACATCGGCAAGAACCTCGTGTCGATGATGATGGAAGGCGCCGGGTTCGAAGTGGTCGATCTGGGCATCAACAACCCGGTCGAAAACTACATGGAAGCGCTGGAGAACGAAAAGCCCGACATCCTGGGCATGTCCGCGCTGCTGACCACGACCATGCCCTACATGAAGGTGGTGATCGACTCGCTGGTCGAACAGGGTGTCCGCGACGACTATATCGTTCTGGTGGGCGGCGCGCCGCTGAACGAGGAATTCGGCAAGGCGATCGGCGCGGATGCCTATTGCCGCGACGCCGCCGTGGCCGTGGAAACCGCCAAGGAACTCGTGTCGCGCAAACACAACCAGTTGGCCAGCTGACTCTGGCGAAATGCCTCGTTGAATCGGACCGCTCCGTTCCGGGGCGGCCCATTCCACGGCGCGCACTTCTTGTCGGATCTTCCAGTGCACACGGTACCATGGGTACTATGAACCGCGGTTGAAGCACGCCAGGGCAAGGCTGGCACTATGCCCGAATTGACGCTCCGGCCGCGTTCGAGTGCTCGAATGTCGCCCAACCTCTCGCAACCGGGGCGCAAGGTGCATATTCTTGGGCAGAAACCAATGTCCGGAGCCGAAAACAGTGACGCACATGCCGGTCCCCTCGGATGACAAACTGACCGAAGCCGGCTTTGCCGAACCCGGCAAGGGCCGCATCCTGTTGATTGCCTGCGGCGCGCTGGCCCACGAAATCCTTGCATTGAAGCGCGCGAATGGCTGGAACCACATGGTGCTGCAATGCCTTCCGGCCAAGTACCACCTCTATCCGGACAAGATCGTGGAGGCGGTTGAGGAGACCGTTGACGAGCATCGGGACGCCTATGAGACCATCTTCGTCGTCTATGCCGATTGCGGCACCGGCGGGCAGTTGCAGGCGAAATGCGCCGAGCTCGGGGTCGAGATGGTGGAAGGCCCCCACTGCTACTCGTTCTTCGAGGGCAACGATGCTTTCGCGGCCCGCGACGAGATCACCGCATTCTACCTCACCGATTTCCTGGTCAAGCAGTTCGATGCCTTCGTCTGGAAGCCCATGGGGTTGGACAAGCACCCTGAATTGCGCGACATGCTGTTCGGCAATTACACCAAGCTGGTCTATCAGGCCCAGACCGAAGATCCCCGGCTGCTGGAGAAGGCGCAGGACTGCGCCCGACGGTTGGGGCTCGACTTCGAATACCGGTTTACCGGCTACGGCGATCTGACCACCGCGCTTGCCCGGATCAGCGGCAAGACCTGAAGCGTCATAACATCAACTGAGCCGATTACAGGCTTGATATTACTTGGCTATTTGAACGTGATCGGAGGCGATTTCGCGGATGCGCTCGATCATCGCCCGCAACCCGTTGGACCGCTGCGCCGACAGGTGTTCGTTCAGGCCCAGGCGTTCCAGTTCTGACCGCGCATCCACCTTGGGCACTTCGGCGACCGGCAGCCCGTTGTAGAGCGCGCGCAGAACCGCGATCAGACCGCGCACGATCAGCGCGTCGCTGTCGCCGTCAAAGCGGAACACCCCGTTTTCGATGACCGGGTGCAGCCAGACCTGACTGGCGCAGCCCTTGACCTTGGTCGCCGGCACCTTGAGGGCGTCGTCCAGCGGTTCCATCGCCTTGCCCTGGTCGATGACATGGCGATACCGGTCTTCCCAATCTTCCAGGAACTCGAAATCCTCGACGATGTCCTCAAAGGCGGGGCTGGCCATCCGGCGATCCTCTTGCATCTGGTTATGCCAGTGACCTAAGGCGGGCCTCGCGCCATGTCCAGACCCGGACCGTCTTTTCAACCGCCGACAGATAGGCTAACCCGGTTCGGGAAAACCAACCCGCGTGTCGATCGTCATGAAAACCAGTTTGCCCGTTCTCATCGTTGCCGTTCTTGCCTTGTCCGCCTGCGGTGGCTGGCGCGACTCCCGGGTCAACCCGACGAACTGGTTCGGCAGCAGCGAGCCCGTCGCGGCGCCTTCGCCGGATGATGCGACGGCCCTGGTTCCGCAACGCGGCGGCAGGGGCCTGTTCGACCGGCCGGAAGCCGTCGATCTGAGCGTTCCGATCATGGCCGTCACCGAGCTGCGCATCGACCCGACCAATACCGGCGCGATCGTGGTCGCCACCGGCGTGGCCGCGCGCCAGGGCGCGTTCAACGCGCAGCTGCGCCGCGACACGTCCGAGGAAAACGCCAAGAACGGCGTGCTAGCCTTTACCTTTCGCGTCGTCTATCCCGAAGGGCCGACACCGCAAGGGCCGGAACGGTCCCGCACCGTCACCGAAGCCGTCAATCTGAGCAAGCAGGACTTGGAGGGAATCCGCCTGATCCGGGTCTCGGGCGCGCAGAACGCGCGGGAAAGCCGCCGGCGCTAGGGCTGGTGGCTCAGAGATTGACGACCTGGACCTGCTGACCGCGGGCGGCCAACCCGATCTTGCCCTCGCACAGCCGCAGGGCGTCCTCGCCAAAGACTTCGAAACGCCATCCGGACAGGGCGGGAACATCCCGCTCACCCGCCGCGATCAGATCCAGATCGGCGCTGCTGGCGATCAGCTTGGCCGCTACCCCGGCGCTTTCGGTCTTGGACTTGAGCAGCACCCGCAAAAGATCGGCCAGGGCCGGGTTGACCTGAAGCTTGTCCCGGCTCTTGTCGAGCTTGGGCAGGTCGTCGTTCGGGCATTCCAGTCCGCGCTTGATCGATTCCAGAATGCCATCGGCGATCGGACCCTTGCGCGCTTCGCGCAGCAACAGGCGCGCCCCGCCCAGATCCGCGGCGGTGCGCGGTTTGATCGAGGCCATCTCGATCAGCGCGTCGTCCTTGAACACCCGGCTGCGCGGCACGTTGTTGTCCTGCGCATAGGATTCCCGAAACGCCGCAAGTTCCCGGACTATGGCCAGAAACCTGGGTGAATTGGTGCGGGTCTTGACGCGGCGCCACGCCTCTTCCGGGCGTATGTCATAGGTGGCCGGATCGGTGAGCGTCTGCAACTCTTCGGCCACCCAATGATCGCGTTTGGACTTTTTCAGTTCCGCCGCAAGAAATTCATAGATCCGGCGAAGATGCGTCACGTCGGCCAGCGCATAGGTTTTCTGGGCCTCGGTCAGCGGACGGCGGGACCAGTCCGTGAATCGCGAAGTCTTGTCGAGCCCCTGCCGGCAGATCTTGCGTACCAACGTTTCGTAACCCACCTGATCGCCAAATCCGCAGACCATCGCCGCCACCTGCGTGTCGAACAGCGGCGTCGGGAAGACACCGGATTCGACCCAAAAGATCTCCAGATCCTGCCTTGCGGCGTGAAATACCTTGACGACGTTGGTGTTGCGGAACAGGTCCAGCAGCGGCTCCAGGGACATCCCGTCCGCCAGCGGATCGACCAGAACGGCGCTGTCTTCGCCCTCGTCCGGGACGGCCAGCTGGATGAGGCAGAGTTTCGAGAAATAGGTTCGTTCCCGCAGGAATTCGGTGTCAACGGTCACATAAGGGTAGTCGGCCGCCAGCTTGCAGAAATCCGCAAGGCCCTGCGTGGTTGTCAGAGTCTTCATACGTGATTTGGTTTCTTGCACTTTTTCTTCTTTGTTCTGCGTTCCGTGCCCCAGACGGTTTCCGAGCCATCTTCGAAATCATAGGCCGAAGCCGCGCCCCGTGTAAATCGGCGTCAAGCTTTCAGGGCAAGAAGACCGGCGCAGTGTTGCCGGAAGAAAACCGACGCAAAACAGCCGGGTAGAGCCTGTGTTCCCATACCAGCACGCGAGCCGCAAGCGTGTCCGGCGTGTCGCCGGGTTCGATCGGCACCCTTGCCTGTCCCAGGATCGGGCCGTCGTCCAGGGCCGCCGTCACCTGATGCACGGTACAGCCGTGTTCGGTGTCACCGGCGGCAAGGGCGCGGGCATGGGTGTGCAGCCCCTTGTATTTCGGCAGGAGCGACGGGTGAATGTTCAGCATCCGGCCCTGGAACCGCGACACGAAACCGGCGGTCAGCACCCGCATGAAACCGGCCAGGCAGACGATGTCGGGCGCGGCCTTTTCGAGCGGCTTCAGCAGTTCCGCCTCGAAAGCCGTCCGGTCGCCGGCAAAGGGCCGGTGATCGACGACCGCCGTCGGAACGCCGCGGTCAGCGGCCTTCTTCAAGCCCCCCGCCGCGGCGTCGTTGGCCAGAACGAGACACGGCCGCGCGGGATGATCGCCGGTCATGCTTTCGACCAGCGAAACCATGTTCGACCCGTCGCCCGAGATCAGAATGGCGACCCGCTTGTGACTCACGACAGCTGGCCTGCGTAGCTGACGCCGGGCGTACCGGTCACGGAGCCGATGCGCAGCACGGTTTCGCCCTGCCCCGTCAGAAGTTCGCCCAAGGCGTCGGCCCGGTCGGCCGCGCAGACCACGACCATGCCGATGCCGCAGTTGAAGGTCTTGAGCATCTCGGAGTCCGCAATGTTGCCGCTGCGCGCCATCCAGTCGAACACCGGCGGCAGCGACCAGCTGTTCAGATCGATTCTGGCGCCGGTGCCTTCCGGCAGAACGCGCGGCAGGTTCTCGGTGAGACCGCCGCCGGTGATATGGGCCAGCGCGCGCACGCCGCCCGCGCGAACGGCGGCCAGCGCCGGTTTGACATAGAGCCGCGTCGGAGTCAGCAGCGCCTCGCCCAACGCACCCTCGCCAAAGGGACTGGCCGACTCCCAGCCCAGACCGGAGTGTTCGACCAGGCGGCGCACCAGCGAATAGCCGTTGGAATGCACCCCGTCCGAGGCCAGCCCCAGCAGCACGTCGCCCTCCTGCACGGCTGCGGGCAGAGCCGTGCCCCGCTCCAACGCGCCGACGGCAAAGCCCGCCAGATCGAAATCGCCCGGCGGATACATGCCGGGCATCTCGGCCGTTTCACCGCCGATCAGTGCGCAGCCCGAACGCGCGCAGCCTTCGGCGATGCCTTCGATGATCCTGGCCGCCGTCTCGGTGTCGAGCTTTCCGGTCGCGAAGTAGTCGAGAAAAAACAGCGGCTCGGCCCCCTGGCAAATCAGGTCGTTGACGCACATCGCCACAAGGTCGATCCCGACGCCGTCCACAACGCCGGTATCGATGGCGATCCGCAACTTGGTGCCCACGCCGTCGGTGGCGCCGACCAGGATCGGGTCGCGATAGCCTGCGGCCTTGAGGTCGAACAGCGCGCCGAACCCGCCCAGCCCGCTCATCACGCCGGGCCGGTCGGTCCGCCTGGCCGCGGGTTTGATCCGGTCGACCAGAGCGTTGCCCGCATCGATATCCACACCCGCCTCGGCATAGGTCATGCCGTTCTTGCCCGCTGTCATGGTTCATCCCTCATGAGTGCCTTGAGCGCGGGTTATTCGATTGCGCCTCCGCTTGCAACGGTCAGGCTTGACGCGGGCGATACGCGTGATACGCAAGGCCACAGGCGGGCCTGTAGCTCAATTGGTTAGAGCAGAGCGCTCATAACGCTTTGGTTGGGGGTTCGAGTCCCTCCGGGCCTACCATCTTCTCGAGCATAATTTGCCTTTTCCGCGGCGTGCGTCTGGGTTTGGGCGGCCCGGCTCCTGCGATTGCGTGCCCGGCCTTGAGCGGACGAAATTGGGTGCGCCCCACCTCAATCAGGCAGAAGATGGCAGGTTAGGTAACAAAGCAACTGAAAGCCGCCCTGGACCATGTGGTTCTGTTCGAGGCTAAAATTCATGATCACCTGATCGGCCAGAAAGAAGGTGAGCCAAAGCCCTAAGGACGCGATGAACGCGAGGTCTACGCGGCGCAGCCAGTGTTGGCGGCGCGACGGGCGCGTCAGAAACGCCAGAAAAAACAGCATCGAGGATAGCAAAGCCCAGACGATGATGCCGATGAAGAGGATCACCGTCACCGCATCGGGCGCGTTGAAGGGTTCAAGCGATTTGCGCAGGAAGGGGAAGTTGTGACCGGCAAACCAGGGGGTCGTGGTGAACCCGAGAGATTCCAGCCCGCCGACAAAGTCCGTGAGGAACGCGAACAGCCACCACAGCGCCCAGAACAGAAGCAAACCCTACTTGAATTGAAGTCCGGTCGGCATCGCCTGCCTCCGGGCCGTGGACTTGGTCATCCATTTGGAGTCTGGCGGCAAGAGGGTGGTCCGCAAAAGCCTGCCGCGGTGGCACCGGGCTAGCGTCCGATCACGATATCTGCGCACAGCCCGCCGAGCTTCTTGCTCTTGTCCAGCCGCAGCGTGCCGCCGTGGGCGCGGGCCACATCCGCGACGATGGCCAGACCCAGACCCACGCCGGTGCCGCGGTTCTGGTTGCGGGCGGGGTCCAGACGGGCGAAGGGCTTGACCGCCTCGCCACGCTGGTCGGGCGGGATTCCCGGCCCGTCATCCTCGACCCGGATACGCAGGGATTTCGAGGTGATCGCGCAGCTGACCTCGGCCCGCGTGCCATAGCGCACGGCATTGCCGATCAGGTTCTCGACCGCCCGGCGGATCGCGGTCGGGCGCAGCATCACCTCGCCCTCGCCGGTACAGTCGCCCATCTCGACCTGCCGGCCGGCGCGACGCGCGTCCTCGACGATCTGGCGCAGCAGGGATACCGGATCGACCGGTTCGGCCTTGCCGTCCGAGGCGCCGCGCGAGAAGTCCAGAAACGTGTCCAGAAGGTTCTGCATCTCGTTTACGTCCTGCAGAAGCGGTGCGGCCTCGTCCTCGGGCATCATCGCCAGCCCCAGTTTGAGCCGGGTGAGCGGCGTGCGCAGATCATGGCTGACGCCGGACAGCATCAGGGTGCGCTGTTCGATCTGCCGCTCGATTCGCGCCCGCATGTCGAGAAAGGCATTTCCCGCGGCACGCACTTCGACGGCCCCGCGTGGCGCGTAGGGAACCACCCTGCCCCGTCCGAACGCCTGCGCCGCGTCCGCCAATCGGGTGATCGGCTTGAGCTGATTGCGCATGTACAGGAAAGAGATCGAGGTCATCACCACCGCAAAGAACACCATGGTGACGATGAGCTGATGCGGCGCCGCCGGCGACAGGCGGCGGCGGTCGAAGGACAGTTCGAGCGGACCGAGGGGGGTTTCGAGATAGACGACGGTCAGGCGGCTGCTGGGCAGCAGCACCGACAGCGTTTGCGGAAGCAGCTTGTGCAAGTTCTCGCGCACGATGTTGCCGGTCAGATCGTACCAGCGCAACTGATCGGCGGGCGGCACCTCGGCCCTGTCCACGAAACGCGCCTGCATTTCCAGTGCCGCAAGTGTCCGTTCGGCGCGCGTCGCGGCCTGCAGCCGGGTCTGCGCCCCCTCCATCTCCATGAGCACCAGACCGATCTCGCGCGAGACGGTCAGCGTCATCTGCTTGGTGACATCTTCGAGGTGGCGCTGAAGAAAGGCCACGGCAACGACCAGCATGACCACCACCATGGGCAGCGCAAGGATCAGGGCCGCGCGTCCGTACAGGCTGCGCGGCATATAGGGTTTGAGCAGGCCGAAGGACATGCGTTAAGCGTAACGGGCGACCCGACCGAGCAAAAGAGGCCATGATGCAACCGCCTGACGATTTCGATCCACCCGCCGGAGTGCCGGTCGAACTGGAACCGGGCCTGCGGCGGATTCTGGCACCGAACCCGTCGCCCATGACCTATCGCGGCACCAACACCTATCTGCTGGGCGACCGCGATGTTGCCGTGATCGACCCGGGTCCGCTCGACACGGCGCATATGGAGGCGATTCTGCGCGCGCTGTCGCCGGGCCAGCGCATCAGCCACATCATCGTCACCCATACGCATGTGGATCATTCCCCCCTTGCCGCGCCGCTGGCCGCGCGAACCGGCGCGCCCGTCCTGGCCTTTGGCGGCCCCGAAGCCGGGCGGAGCGCCGTCATGACCCACCTGGCCGCGGGCGGGCTGGCGGGCGGCGGCGAGGGCATCGACACCGCCTTTCAGCCGGATCGGGAGGTGGCCGATGGCGACGTCGTTGCCGGCGACGGATGGTCGCTGGAAGTGATCCACACGCCCGGGCATCTGGGCAACCACATCGCCCTGGCCTGGGGCGATCTGTGCTTTACCGCCGATCACGTGATGGGTTGGGCAAGTTCGCTGGTCTCGCCGCCCGATGGCGACCTGACCGATTTCATGGCAGCGTGCCGCCGACTTCGTGCGCGCGAATGGCGGCGGTTTCATCCCGGTCACGGCGCGCCGATCGACGATCCCGCAGGTCGGCTGGACTGGCTGATCGGGCACCGCCTGGGCCGCGAAAGGGCGATTCTCGAGGCGTTGGATACAGGACCGGCGACGGCCGGTGAACTCGCGGCCCGGATCTATACCGACACACCCCCGGCCCTGCTGCCCGCCGCAGAACGCAACGTCTTTGCCCATCTCGTCGATCTGTCCGGCAGAACTCGCGTCGCGCCGATGGGCGCGCTGTCCTCGGGTGCACGCTTTCGCCGGCTGTCGTGATGGTCAAAAAATCTTGGCTATACCTGTTTTCCCCTCTGGACGCCCAAAAACCGGATTGTTATACGGCGCGCAGTTCCGGCGTAGCTCAGCGGTAGAGCAGTTGACTGTTAATCAATTGGTCGTAGGTTCGATCCCTACCGCCGGAGCCAATTCACCATCTTGACCGCGGAAACTGGCAGCTCAATTGCAGTCTATTGCCGTGGAACAAAAAAACCTCGCGGTTTGAGCGGCAGACGCTAATATTCCCAAAGGCGAAAATGATACCCGTGGTGGCTGGTGCCCGCCACGATACATCGTTTGGCATTTCAAGTGATTGTTTCACTCCGGGAGGTTTTCATGAAGGTACTGTTGAAGTCCGCTTTGGGACTGATGGCCACGCTGGTTCCGGTGCAGGCCCATGCGCAGGACGGTTCGTGGCAGTATGAGGCGTCGATCTATCTGTTCATGCCCGAGACCAACACGTCCTTCGACACGGCTGCCGGACCGGTTGATGCAACCCTGTCTTTCAGCGATGCGCTCGACAATCTTGACGTGGCCTTCATGGGGGCGTTCACCGCGACCAACGGTTTGTGGAGTTTCACCGCCGACTACATGCTGACCGACATCTCCTTTGGGAATTCCACGCCAGGACCAGCATTCGGCGGGCTCAACACCGCGGTCAAGACGCAGTTCTTCAGCGGCTACGCGACCTATCGCGTCTATCAGGATCCCAGCGTCTTCGTCGATGCCGGGGCCGGGTTTCGCTGGTACAGCACCCGTACCGATTTCACCCTGCTTCCGGGCGCGCTGCCGGGCAGAACGACGCGCGTGGATGATGACTGGGTCGATCCGCTGATCGCCCTGCGTGCCCGGTTTCGCATGTCGGACCGGTGGACGGCGACAACGTTTCTGGACTATGGCGGATTCAGCAGTGACAGCGAGACCTGGCAGGTTCTGCTGACGGTCGATTACGCGCTCAACGACCGCTGGCTGTTGCGGGGCGGCTATCGTCATATCGACGTGGATCACGAAATCAACGGTTCGGACTACACCTTTGATCAATCCGGACCGATATTCGGCGCCACCTACCGTTTCTAGCCAGCCGGCCGACAGGACCGCGCGGCAAATCGCAACGAACCCTCTGGACGAAGAAATCCCGGATTGCTATATCGCCCGAACCGTTCCGGCGTAGCTCAGCGGTAGAGCAGTTGACTGTTAATCAATTGGTCGTAGGTTCGATCCCTACCGCCGGAGCCAAAAGATAGCGAAAGGGGTTCGTCCGTTCCTGGGCGAACCCCTTTTTCTGTTTTGTTTCGGCACATGGCGTAATACCGCGCACCGCTTGGTGGCTGACCGGCGGGTATTGGCTCAACCCACCGTAACAAATGCGCTTTTTATAATTTCGCTGTTCCGAATGGCAGAATGGAGACCATATCTGGGGCGTCATTTTCAAAGGAGATCAGAATGTCCCGCATCATCCTTATTGCAGTTATCGTCGCGGCGGTGGGCGCCGGCGCGTACTACCTCCTCAACCGACCCGAGCCGACAACCGGCGAACGTCTGGAAGGCGCGGTTCAGGACGCGGGCGACGCGGTCGGCGAAGCCGCGCAGGCCGTCACCGAGGCGGCGCAGGAAACTGCGGATTCCGCGACGCAACAAGTCTCGGAAGCCGCGTCGTCGGTATCCGAACAAGCCTCGGAAGCCGCCGAACAGGCCGGCGCTGCCGTCGAGTCGGCCACGCAGCAGGCCGCAGAAACGGCGCAAACCGCCACCGAACAGGCGAATGAGCAGATCGCCGCGTTGGGAAATCAGGGTGAGGCCCTGATTCAAACCTGGGAAGACAGCGGTATCCTGACCGAGGCCGGCTTCGACTATGACAAGATGGTCACGGCGGTTCAGGCCAGCCCCTTGACCGAAGACATCAAGGCACAGGCGGTCAAGATTCTCGACGACATCAAGGCCGCGCCCGAGACGGTCTCGGCCAAGATCGAAGAACTGCGCAAGCTGTTGACCCAATGAACAGCACCGGGCCGGCGCCCGCGCGGCGCCGGCCGACTTCTGGGCTGTGCCGCCACGTCAACGGACAGCCGAATTGACGCGCGCCGGGACCGCGTGGTTGGGTAAGGCAAACCAACCAGGAAACCGGGCTTACCTGTGAACGATCCTCGGGCCGCCACCGGCGGCCGTTCAGGCAACAATCGGCACCTCGCCAGACACGAACGCCCGATGCCTTCGGCGATGTCGGGCGCGAACCCGGCTGCCGTCGCCGAGTGTAGATCCGTATCGCCCGATGGTGAAAGGACTGATGAATGACGACGATTCCCGAAACGATGTTCGCCGTGATCCAGACCCATGAAGGGTTTTCCGGACAGGCGACCGGGCCCGCGATCTCGAATGCGGCCGACTGGGTGGCCGAAGCCGAGCTGCCGGTGCCGCAACCCGGACCCGGGCAGGTTCTGATCCGGTTGCGCATGGCATCGGTGAACCCCTCGGACCTGCATTTCATCAAGGGCGAATACGGCCAGCCGAGGGTCAAGGGGGCCGCGGCGGGGTTCGAAGGCTGCGGCGACGTGGTGGCGACCGGCACCGGGGCCGAGGCGCTGAACGGGCAAAGGGTCGCCTTTGTCGCGGCCGGATCGGGGGCCTGGGCCGAATACGTGGTGACGCAGGCGCAGATGTGCATCCCGCTGCGGCCCGACATCTCGGACGAAGACGGGGCCGCGCAGATCGTCAACCCGATGACCGCGATGGCAATGGTCGATATCGCGCGCTCCGATGGCGACGCCTTTGTGGTGTCGGCGGCGACCAGTCAGTTGGGCAAGCTGATGTGCAGCCTGGGTCGGGATCTGGGGATGTCTCCCATTGCGATGGTGCGGCGGTCCGAGGCGGTGGGCCATCTCAAGGATCTGGGCGCGGCCGAGGTTCTGGTGACGACCGACGCGGATATTGCGGATCAGTTCGCGGCGATCAGCAAGGCGTTGAAACCGCGGGTCTTTCTGGACGCGGTTTCCGACCAGCTGTCCGAGCAGGTCTTTGCCGCCATGCCGAACCAGGCGCGCTGGATCGTCTATGGCAAGCTGAGCGCCGAACCGCCGAGACTCACGCAGATGGGGCAGTTGATCTTCATGGGCAAGCGCATCGAAGGATTCTGGCTGACCCAGTGGATGATGAACACGCCGCCCGCCGATCAGGCGCGCGTGGTGGGCGAAGTCCAGGCGCGTTTCGCGGACGGGCGCTGGAAAACCGATGTTTCCGCGCATCTTCCGCTGCGTGACGTTGTGTCAGGTTTGGCGGAGGCGCTGAAAAAGACTGACGGAAAGGTGATGATCACGCCATAGTGGAGTCGTGAACCGGCGAAACGAGGAGCGCCGGGCCAGAACAACGGACGCCGGGCCCACCGGCGCGGGGAGGAAAATTTGGATAATGTGCAGCTGCTGATCAGCGGGCTGGCGAATGGCTGTGTCTACGGCCTTATCGCGCTCGGCTTCGTGCTGATCTACAAGGCGACCGAGGCCGTGAACTTCGCCCAGGGCGATTTCATGATGCTCGGCGCCTTCGTGACCATCGGGTTGACGAATACGGAATACATGGGTCTGCCATTCTGGATGGCATTGCCTGTCTCGATCGGGATCATGGCCGCGTTGGGCTATCTGCTCGACCGGCTCATCATCCGGCGGATGTTCGGGCAAAGCCAGACGGCGGTGGTCATTCTGACCATTGCGCTGGGATTCGTCATCCGTTTCGTGGCGGGACTTATCTGGGGACACGAGCCGCAGACCCTGCAGAACCCTCTGGCGGGCAAGGAGGTGCGGTTCGGCGGGCTGGTGCTGGGGATGGAGGATGTGGCGGTCATCGTCGTCACCATCCTGCTGACCTGGGGTCTCTATGTCTTCTTCAGCCGAACGAAGCTGGGGCTGGCGATGCAGGGCGCGTCGCAGAACCAACTCGCCGCCTATTACATGGGCATCCCCGTCAAGCGCGTGCAGGGCCTTATCTGGGCCTTGGCGGGGGCTGTCGCGGGCGTGGCGGGCATCCTGTTCGCGGCCAAGGGCTCGGTCGATCCGAGCACCGGGCTCTTGGGTATCAAGGCCTTCGCCGCAGCGGTGATCGGCGGGTTCGGCAGCCTTCCCGGCGCATTGGCCGGCGGGTTGATCGTGGGCGTGATCGAGCCCTTCGCCAGCCGCTACATCGCCGCCGGCTACAGCCAGATCGCTCCCTACGCCCTGCTGCTCGCGGTGCTGGTCTTCCGCCCGCACGGGCTGTTCAGCCAAGTGCGCGTCAAGAAGGTCTAGGCCCATGCGGATCGTATTCAAAACCGACTACATGCAGGATATCCGCCCCTGGAAGGACGGATATCAGCTGAGCCTCTACCTGATCCTGCTGGGTGTGATGATCCTGGCGCCGTGGTGGCTCGACGCGTTCTACCTGGGCGAGTTGACCAATGTGCTGATCTGGGCCATCGCCGGGCTGGGCCTGATGGTCCTGACCGGCCATACCGGACAGGCCAGCCTGGGCCATGCCGCCTTTCTGGCCTTTGGCTGCTATGCCAACGTGATCCTGATCGAGGCCGGCGTGCCGTTCCTGATCGCCTTTCCGGTAGCCGGGATCCTGACCGGGATCGTCGGCGTGACCGTGGCCATCCCGGCCTTGCGGCTGCATGGCATCTACCTCGCGATCTTCACGCTGGCTCTGTCGATCCTGATGGATGACATCATCGTTCTGGCCGATCCGATCACCGGCGGTGTCGCCGGCAAGTACATCGGAGGCGTCGAGGTATTCGGGCACCTGATCGATCGCTGGGGCACGCCTGACCAATTCTATTGGCTGGTCCTGCTGGTCACGGTTCTGGTCACGTTGGGCTACATCAACCTGCTGCGCGCACCGCTGGGGCGCAGCTTTATCGCGGTGCGCGACAGCGAGGTTTCGGCGCAGGCGATGGGCGTTGACATCGCGCGGACCAAGACCATTTCCTTTGCCATTTCCTGCGCGATCACCGGGTGGGCCGGCGCGTTGATGGGCCTTTACAGCGGCGCCTTCAACAACGAGACCTTCAGCGTGGTGATCTCGATCCAGTTGCTCATGATGATCGTGATCGGAGGGCTCGGCTCGATCCACGGGGCGTTCTTCGGCGCCATCGTGATCGGGTTCCTGCCGCAGTTCCTGTCGATTTCCAAAGAGTATGTCGGCGCGATCTTCGGTGGCGACACCGTCGCGATCCCGGGCCTGGAATTCGGCGTGTTCGGCATGATCCTGATCGCCTTCATCCTGTTCGAGCCGATGGGCATCTATGGCCGCTGGCTCAAGGTGCGGACCTGGTTCGAACTGTTCCCGTTCTATCGCAAGGACATGTTCAAGCGGCAGAAATCCTACTTGAAGACGGAGCGCCTGAGATGAGCCTGCTGGAACTGGAAAACGTGACGCTGAAATTCGGCGGGCTGACGGCGGTGGACCAGCTTTCGTTTTCGGTCGAAGAGGGCGAGGTGTTCGCCATCGTCGGGCCGAACGGCGCGGGCAAGTCGACGGTGTTCAACCTGATTTCGCGGTTCTACGATCCCCATCAGGGCTCCATCCGTTTCGACGGGCATGACTTGCTTGAGGTGAAGCCGTCGGGCGTTGCCGCCTATGGCGTGGCGCGCACCTTTCAGAACATCGAGCTGTTCGAGCACGCCACCGTGTTGCAGAACCTTCTGGTGGGCCGTCACAGGCACCGCAGAAGCAACCTGTTTTCCGAAGTCTTCTTCACACCGTCCGTCAGGCGGCAGGAACTGGAAAACCGGGAGAAGGTCGAGGAAGTCATCGATTTCCTGGACCTGCAAGCCTATCGCGACAAGATGATCGCCGGCCTGCCCTATGGCGTGCGCAAGGTGGTCGAGGTGGCCCGCGCGCTTGCGACCGATCCCAAGCTGCTGCTGCTGGATGAACCGGCCTCGGGCCTGTCGGTGGAAGAGACAACCGACATGCGCTGGTGGATCGACGACATTCGCCGGCAGATGGGAATCACCGTTTTGATGGTGGAACACGACATGGGTCTTGTATCCGGCGTCAGCGACCGGGTGCTGGCGATGGCGGACGGCGCCAAGCTGGCGCTCGGAACCCCGGCCGAAGTGCAGTCGCACCCGGCGGTGATCGAAGCCTATCTGGGAAAAGCGTCATGAGCGAGCCCATACTGAAAATCCGGAACATCGAGAGTTTCTATGGCCCGATCATGGCGATCCGCGGCGTGTCGCTGGATGTTCGGCCGGGCCGGATCGTGTCGATCCTCGGCGCCAATGGCGCGGGCAAGACGACGCTTCTCAAAACCGTATCGGGCGTGATGGACCCGGAAAAGGGCACCATCACCTTCGACGGTGAGGAAATCCAGGGGTCCGAGCCGCACACGGTGGTTCAGAAAGGCATCGTGCACGTCCCGGAAGGGCGCGAGGTGTTTCCCCTGCTGACCGTGGACGAGAACCTGAGCCTGGGGGCCTACACCCTGAGCGACAGGGCGCAGGTCGAACGGGACCGGGAACTGGTCTTCAACTACTTCCCGATTCTCAAAGAGCGCCGCAGCCAGGAGGCGGGCACCCTCTCGGGCGGGCAGCAACAGATGCTGGCCATTGGCCGGGGGCTGATGGCAAGTCCGAAGATCATGCTGCTGGACGAACCCTCGCTGGGGCTGTCGCCGATCCTCGTGCAAGAGATCTTTGCCATCCTTCGGCGGCTGAACGAGGAACAGAACATGACGATGATGCTGGTCGAACAGAACGCGGCAGCGGCGCTGGAACTGGCCCATGATGGCTATGTCATGGAAGTCGGACGGATCGTGATGGACGGAACCGCAGAGGATCTGATGAAATCCGAGGACATCCAGAATTTCTATCTCGGCGTTCAGGAAGAGGGCGCCCGCGAAAACCGCCGCTGGAAACGCAAGAAGACATGGAGGTGAGCAAGATGGATGCCAATACCCTGCCCGCCCAGACCGTGATCAACGGTGTCAGCTTCAACGCCACGCCCGGCCAACGCCCGGTTCTGGTCGATGGCGCCACCACGATCGTCGGCCTGTTCGAGAGGCGCTGCAAGGCGCTTGGAGATCGAACGGCGCATCGGGAAAAGGATTTCGGCATCTGGAAATCCTACTCCTGGGCCGACTATTGGCAGCACGCCAAGTGGATCGGCCTTGCGTTGCGCAAGCTGGGGCTGCAGCGCGGCGAAGTGGTTTCGATCCTCAGCGAGGACCGCAAGGAATGGGCCTATTTCGACATGGGAATTCAATGTGTTGGCGGCATTGCTTCAGGCGTCTACACCACCGATTCCGCCAGCCAGCTCGCCTATCTGATCAATGACAGCGACAGCCGGTTCCTGATCGTCGAGGACGAGGAACAACTGGACAAGTATCTCCAGGTCGAGGGTCAGGTGCCGGGCCTGTTGAACGTGATCGTGCTGGAGGATGAGGGTCTGCACGATCTCGACCACCACCGCTGCCTGATGATCGACGAACTCTATGAGATCGGGCGGCAGGCCGAAATGGAGGAACCGGAGGTCTTCGAAGCCGAGATCGCCCGCGCAAGGCCCGAAGATACCGCCCTGCTGATCTATACGTCGGGCACCACCGGTATGCCCAAGGGCGCCATGTTGAGCCACGAGAACATCATGGCCGCCATCGAGGCCGGCGCCCATCGCCTGCCGACCCATCCCGATGATGAGCAACTGTGTTTCCTGCCGCTCTGCCACATCCTCGAACGGGATGTTTCGATCTATTTCCCGCTCGCCTCCAAATGCACGGTGAATTTCGCGGAAAGCCCCGAGACCGTGTTCGCGAACCTTCAGGAAGTGTCGCCGGCCACCTTCACCGCCGTGCCTCGGGTCTGGGAGAAGATCTATTCCCAGGTCTTGATCATGGCGCAAGAGGCCACGCCCTCGGGACGCGCCGCGTTCAAGATGGCGCTGAACGCCGGAATGAAGAGAGCCGAATACCTGATTGAAAACAAACCGGTTCCGGCCGGTGTTGCGGCGAATTTCTGGTTGTGGGACCGGCTGGTGCTGCGCAACCTGCGCCGGATGCTGGGCATGGACAAGATGCGCCGCGGCGGTACCGGCGCGGCGCCGATCTCGCCGGAGTTGCTGAAATGGTACTGGGCGATCGGCGTGCCATTGGTCGAAGGCTATGGAATGACCGAAACCGCCGGCATCGCCACGATCAACACGCTTCAGGAGAACAAGCTGGGCACCATCGGCAAGGCGGTCCCCGGCATCGACGTGCGGATTGCCGAAAACGGGGAAATCCAGGTGCGCGGCCTGAACACGTTCCAGGGCTACTGGCGCAACAACGAAAAGACCGCCGAGACCTTCACCGCCGACGGCTGGCTGCGCACCGGCGATATCGGCCGCATGGACAGCGAAGGCTACGTGACCATCACCGGGCGGCTCAAGGACATCATCATTACCGCCGGCGGCAAGAACATCACCCCGGCCGAGATCGAAAGCCGGCTGAAATTCAGCCACTACATCTCGGATGCGGTGATCATCGGGGATCGCAGAAAATTTCTGACGGCGCTGATCATGATTGATCAGGAGAACGTCGAGAAATACGCTCAGGACCGCAAGGTGCCGTTTTCCAACTTCGCCTCGCTCTGCGCCGCGCCGGAGGTCAAGGATCTGATCGCGGAAGAGGTCAAGGCGGTGAACAAGGAATTCGCGCGGGTCGAGCAGATCAAGGATTTCCGCCTGATCGACGTGCTGCTCACCGCCGAGGACGAGGAACTGACCGCGACGATGAAACTTAAGCGGAGCTTTGTGGAAAAGAAACACGCGCATCTGATCGAAGACATGTACAAGTGAAGATGGGATAACCCAAAGGGAGGAGTAACATGAAGAACACCATCAAGCGGCTGGCGGCCGCCACGGCCCTGACGGCAGCGGCGACATTTGCCGGCGCCGAGACCCAGGGCGTAACGGACGATGAAATCGTCATCGGTTCGGTCAACGACCTGTCCGGCATCTTTGCCGCGGTCGGCGTGCCTGCGGTCAAGGGGGCGAATGTCGTCTTTGACCGGGTGAATGCCGAAGGCGGCATCCACGGCCGCAAGATCCGCTATGTGGTCGAGGACAACGGCTATCAGATGCCGCGCGCGATGCAGGGCTACAACAAGCTGCTGAACCGCGACAAGGTGTTCGCGATGCTGCAGAGCCTTGGCACGCCGATGAACCTCGCTGGCTTCAAGCTGTTGGACCCCAAGGGCATTCCGAATGTCGCACCGCTCTCGGCGGCGCGGCAGATGCTGCAGGAGCCGGTGAAGAACAAGTTCACCTCGTTCTCCAGCTATTTCGACCAGAGCCGCGTGGGCGTGAAGTACCTGGCGGATCAGTTCGGCGCCGAAAAAGTCTGCACGATGTACCTGCCGACCGATTTCGGCAAGGAAATCCTTGAAGGGTCCAAGGCCGGGGCGGAAGAGGCAGGCATCGAGTTTGCCGCGGAAACCACCCACAAGCCGGACGAGACCGATTTCGTCGGCTCGCTCAGCAAGCTCAACGAAGCCGGTTGTGACATCGTCACCATCGCGCTTGGCGTGCGTCAGGCGATCACCGTCGTCGGCACCGCAAAGAAGATGGGCCTGAACGACATGAAGTTCATGGGCACGTCGGCCAGTTTCCTGACCGTGGTCGCCCAGGTTCCGGGCGGCGTGACCGAGGGGTTCTATGCCGCCGCCTCGTGGCAGGATCTGTGGGCACGCGCCGACGAGCCCGCCCCGAAAGCCTTCATCGAGGAATACAAGGCCGCCACCGGCGAAGATCCGGTCGGTTTCGCCATGCTGGGCTATGCTGCGGCGGAAATGATGGTCAAGGCGCTGGAAGCGGCCGGGCCGGACCTGACCCATGAAAGCTTCATCGCGGCGATGGAGTCGCTGGACTATCAGGACGATCTGGTGGGCAACCACATCAACTATGGCCCCGACGACCATCAGGGCGCCGACTCCGTTTACGTCAATGTTGTCGAAAACGGTGCGTGGAAGAAGATCCACGAAGAATGACGAACGTCGGGCACCCTCTGGTCAGGGTGCCCGATGCCTGCTTCTGCAGATCTGAACGCCCAGGACGCCGCGCCGACGTGGTGAAGTGGCGGGGCGCCCTGCCCCGGCTCCGGTTTCAGGCACGGCGAACGCGGCGTGGAACGTCGCCCCGGTGTCTGTTGCCCTCCCGGGCTGTCAATTGTCTTTGATACTTTGCATTCTTCTGCCACGGTCATCGGAAAGCCGGCCTCGACCAGCGCGGTGCCGGCATGTTTTTCAGCTACCCGAGTTCGATCATGACCATTTCCTATTTGAAACGCGCCGCAGCGCCGCCCACCGCGGAAAGCGCGGACATCCGGGATACGGTCGCGATCATGCTCGCCAATATCGCCCGCGATGGGGAAAAGGCCGTCCGGCGCTATGCCGGACAGCTGGACGGCTGGACCGGCGAGATCGTGCTGTCGGAGCAGGACCGCAAGGACGCCTGTGACCGGGTGCCGGAGGAAGTCAAGGCCGACATCCGTTTCGCACATGCCAATATCCGCCGTTTCGCCCAGGCGCAAAAGGACACGCTGGGCGATTGCGAGATCGAGGTGATCCCCGGTCTGATCGCCGGACAGCGGCAGATCCCGGTGTCCAGCGCCGGCTGCTATGTCCCCGGCGGGCGCTATGCCCATGTGGCCAGCGCCTTGATGACCATCACCACCGCCCGCGTCGCGGGCGTCCCGCACATCGCGGCCGCGTCGCCGCCCCGCCCCGATGCCGGCATACCGGATGCGGTGATCTTTGCCATGGACCTGGCCGGGGCCGATCTGATCCTGAACCTCGGCGGGGTTCAAGGCATCGCGGCAATGGCGCAGGGGCTGTTCGGCGCCAGACCGGCCGACATACTGGTCGGCCCCGGCAACGCCTATGTCGCGGAAGCCAAGCGGGCGCTGTTCGGGAAGGTCGGCATCGACCTGTTCGCCGGTCCCACGGATTCGCTGGTGATCGCGGATGGATCGGCCGATCCCGAAACCGTGGCCTGGGATCTGATCAGCCAGGCCGAGCACGGAGCCGACAGCCCGGTCTGGTTGGTGACGACGGATACCGAACTGGCCGATCACGTGCTGACGCGGGTGCCGGAGCTGATCCGAGATTTGCCCGAACCGAATGCGGGGGCGGCACGGGCGGCCTGGCGGGACCGGGCCGAAGTCATCCTGTGCAGCGATCGGGACGACGCGGCGAAGGTTGCCGATGAATACGCGCCCGAACACCTTCAGGTGATGGCCGAAGACCTCGATTTTTGGTTGCAGCGGCTGCGCGCCTACGGTTCGCTGTTTCTGGGCGAGGGCACGACGGTCGCCTTTGGTGACAAGTCCGCCGGTCCCAATCACGTTCTGCCGACAAGCGGCGCGGCGCGCTATACCGGCGGGCTTTCGGTGCACAAGTTCACCAAGACCGTCACATGGCAACGCTGCGATCCGTCCGCTTCGCGTGAACTGGCACTGCGCACCGCCCGCATCAGCCGGATGGAGGGGATGGAAGCCCATGCCCGCGCCGCCGAACTGCGTCTGAAGTCCTGAGGAATTTCAACGCCAACGCCGGCGCCCTCGCCGCAACGTCGATTGTCCGCAAAGCCATCTTTCCAATAATTCTTTGCGCAGGTCTCACGAAATCGTTGCTCCCGAAAGGTTCAGCGCATTTTATGCAGGCATGAGTACGCCGTCCCTCACCCATGAGATGTCAGGCAACCGTCACCTGGTGCGGTTTGCCGGACGGTTGCTGACGGAATCCCTGAATGTCGTCGAGACGCAAACCAAAAAGATTCGGGCCGATACGGATGAGATGGAGTTCGACCTGTCCGGTCTCGACGCGCTCGACACCGGTGGCGCATGGATCATCGCCGACCTGCGGCGGCGCTTGGAGACCGAAGGCGCAACGATCTCCATCGTGGGCGCGACCGAGGCGCAGGCGGCCCTGATCGAAACCGTGACCAGGAACCTGCCGACCGAACTGGTTTCCGAGGAACCGCCGCGCGGCTTCGTGCCCTGGCTGGAAACCCTGGGGAAGGGTACGGTCGACGCATGGAAGGACTCGCTGTCGATGCTGGGGTTTTTCGGCCTGACCCTGCATCGCCTGGCCCGCTCGCTGATCATGCCCTGGCGGCTGCGCAGCGCCTCGCTGGTGACGCAGATGGAGGAAACTGGCCTCAAGGCGGTACCCATCATCGCGCTGATGGGGTTCCTGATCGGCGTGGTGCTGGCCTTTCAGGGCGCGACGCAGCTCAAGCAATTCGGCGCCGAAGTCTTCGTCGTCGAACTGATTTCGATCTCGGTGTTGCGCGAGTTGGGCATATTGCTTACGGCCATCATCGTCGCGGGCCGCTCCGGTTCGGCCTTCACCGCCTCCATCGGGTCCATGAAGGTGCAGGAGGAGATCGACGCGATGCGCACCATCGGGCTGGACCCGATCGAGGTTCTGGTGATCCCGCGCACGCTGGCCCTGCTGATCGTGCTGCCGATCCTGGGTTTCATCGCGGACATATCGGCGCTGGTCGGCGGCGCGTTGATGAGCTGGATCGACCTGGGCGTGAGCCCCGGCATGTTCGTGACGCGCCTCAAGGACAATACCGATGTCTGGCATCTGGCGGTCGGCCTCATCAAGGCGCCGTTCTTTGCCATGGTGATCGGCGTGATCGCCTGCTGGCACGCGATGCAGGTCCAGGGCTCGGCCGAAAGCGTCGGGCGCAGGACCACCGCATCCGTCGTGCAGTCCATCTTCATGGTCATCGCACTGGACGCGCTGTTCTCGATCTTTTTCTCGGAAGTGGGGGTCTGAGATGGACGGCGCCGTTGCCACCCGGACAACCTCGGTCGCCGCCGGGCGCGAGGCCGTCATCCGCGTGCGCGGGCTGGTCAACCGGTTCGGACCGCAGGTGGTGCATGACGGCCTGGACCTGGATGTCTGGCGCGGTGAGGTGCTGGGGGTCGTCGGCGGCTCGGGCACGGGCAAGTCGGTGCTGCTGCGGACGATCGTCGGCCTCAACAAGCCCGCGGCCGGGAGTATCGAAGTTCTGGGCGTCGATGTGCTGAACGGACCCGCAGCCGACCGGTTGCGCATCGAACAGAGCTGGGGCGTGGCGTTTCAGGACGGTGCGCTGTTTTCCTCGCTGACGGTGCTGCAGAACGTGATGGCGCCGATGCGCGAACACCTGAAGCTCAGCGAAAACATGATGAAGGCGCTGGGAGAGCTAAAGATCAGCCTTGTCGGTCTGCCGGTGCTCAGCTGCGGGAAGTTTCCGTCGGAGCTGTCCGGGGGGATGCGCAAACGCGCCGCGCTGGCGCGCGCCCTGGCCCTGGACCCGGAGATCGTGTTCCTCGACGAGCCGACGGCAGGGCTGGACCCGATCGGCGCGGCTGCCTACGATGAGCTGATTGGTGAGTTGCAGCGGGCGCTGGGTCTGACCGTATTCATGGTGACGCACGATCTCGACAGCCTGTACGCGATCTGCGACAGGGTTGCGGTACTTGCGGAAAAACGCGTCTTGGTTGAGGGTTCCATCGACGACATGATCGCGGTGGACCACCCTTGGGTGCGGGAATACTTCACCGGGCCGCGGGCGCGGGCTGCGGGCAACAGAAGGCGGGACAGCTAGAGACGGTCATGGAAACACGGGCAAACTATATTCTGATCGGTGCTTTCACTCTGGCCGGTATCCTGGGCGTTTTCGGGTTTCTGCTGTGGCTCGCCAAGGTCGAGGTCAATCGCCAGTACGCCTATTACGATGTGCTGTTCGACAATGTGTCGGGACTCTCGACGGCAGGAGAGGTCCGGTTCAACGGCCTGCCCGTCGGGCAGGTCATATCGCTCAATCTGGACGAGGACGACCCGTCCAAGGTGCGGGTCAAGCTGGAGGTCGCCGCAAGCACACCGGTCAAGTCCGACACCATCGCAGAATTGCAGTCGCTGGGCGTCACCGGCGTCAGCTATGTGGCCCTGACCGGCGGATCGCCAGATGCCCCCCAATTGCCGCAGAACAGCGTCATCAAAAGCCGCCGCAGCCCGTTGCAGTCGATCTTTGAAGGCGCGCCCGAGCTCTTGAACAAGGCGATCGTACTGCTGGAGGACATCCAGTCCGTTTTCAGCGACCAGAACAAGCAGGCCGTCTCGACCACGCTGGAAAACCTGTCATCGGCCTCGGGCAGGCTGGATCAGGCCCTGTCCGATTTCGAGAAGCTTTCCGGCGAGCTCGGCAGCGCGTCCCGCGAGATCGCAGCCTTCACCGACCGGCTGGACCGGCTGTCGGACACTGCCGAAGTCACGTTGAACACCGCGACCGAATCGCTGGAACAGACCAAGACCGCGGCGGTCGAGGCGCTGGATACGGCGCAGGAAACCTTCGCCACCGCGGATCGGCTGATGCAGAACGATCTGGCGCTGTTCATCGAGCGGGGAACCGAAGTCGCCGAAACCGCCAATCAGGTGATCGCCGAGATCGGGGTCGACGTGAACGCGGTTGCCGAACGGTTCGCGCTGCTCTCCGACGAGGGCAGCATTGCCCTGGCGAACGCCAACGAAGCCTTTGCGAATGCCAACGTAACGCTCGAAGACATCAGCAACGCCATGGACAGTGCCGAAGAAACGCTGTCCTCGGCCAACGAGGCGTTCACTTCGGTGAACCGGATTGTCAACGAGGATGTGGGCTCCATCGTGGCCGACATACGCGGTGCCGCCGATACCTTCACCACCACCGTCTCGAAGGTCGCCGGCAATGTGGACCAGATCTCGGACGAAATCCTGAGCGCGTCGCAATCCGCATCCGAACTCATGGGAACCGTCGATGGTATCGTGCGGCAGAACCGGCGGCAGCTGTCCGACTTTCTGCGCAACGGATTGCCTCAGTTCCAGCGTTTCGTTGACGAATCCCAGCGCCTGGTGGTCAGTCTGGAACGCCTTGTCGACCGTGTGGAGCGCGACCCCGCACGATTCCTTCTTGGCACGCAGGCATCGGAGTTTCGCCAATGACACGCCCCGGTTTGCAGGTTCTTCTCTTGGGCTTTCTGGTGCTGAGCGGGTGCACCGGGCTCGACTCGCTCAGGCGGGCGTCGGAGCCCAACGATTTGTATACGCTGACACCCAAAAGCACCTTTTCCTCTTCCTTGCCGCGCATCAGCCAGCAGATCGTCGTCGAAGAGCCGACCGCGACCGCTGCCGTCAACACCGACCAGATCGCGGTGCAGCCGACGCCGCTGCAGGTGCAATATCTGCCCCGCGCGCGCTGGGTGGACCGCGCGCCGCTTTTCGTCCAGGCGCTGCTGATCGAGAGCTTCGAGAACTCGAACCGGGTCGCTGCGGTCGGACGGTCCACGGCCGGGTTGCGGGCCGATTATGTCATCGTGACAGATCTGCGCGAGTTCCAGGCCCATGTCGCCCCCACGGCGGCTGATCCGAAAGCGTTGCGGATCGAAGTCAGGCTCAACATCAAGATCGTGGACACCTACGAGGATCACATCATCGGATCCCGGTCGTTCGAAGAGTTTTCCAATGCCGCCAGCGACGACGCATCTCTGGTGGCTATGGCCTTTGACGAAGCACTTGGCGACGCCATGCGAGACGCGGTGGAATGGAGCATTCGACGGATCCACACGCACGCAGCCAACAATCCGCGGGAACTGGACACCTGACGCGTCAACGCACGACCCGGCGTCAATAGGTTGCGCGTCCCCCGGAAAGGTCGAACACCGCGCCGGTGGTGAACGAATTCTCTGGCGAGACCAGCCAGGAGATCATGCGCGCGGCTTCTTCGACCTCCAGAAACCTGCCGCGCGGAATCTTGGACAGCATGTAGTCGATATGCTCCTGGCTCATCTGGTCGAAGATTCTGGTGCGCGCCGCGGCCGGGGTCACGCAATTCACCGCGATGTCGTACGCGGCCAGTTCCTTGCCCAGGGATTTGGTCAGGCCGATCACCGCCGCCTTCGAGGCCGAATAGGCCGAAGCGTTTGGGTTGCCCTCTTTCCCGGCAATCGAGGCGATGTTCACGATCCGGCCATATCCCGTCTCGATCATGCCAGGCACGCAGACCCGGTTCACATGAAACGTGCCGTTGAGGTTGATGTCGATCACCTGATGCCAGGCCTTTACGTCATAATCGACGAGCGTTGCGTTCGGCCCCGCAATGCCGGCGCTGTTGACCAGGATCACGGGCGTGCCGAGATCCTCGCATGTCGTCCGATAAGCCTGCTCGACGGCAGCCAGGTCGGTTATGTCGCACGCAATGGCCCGCGCGCCGGCGCCGACATTCGACATGGCGGCGGAATTGCCCGGATCGATGTCCCAACTGGCGATCCTTGCCCCTTTTGCGGCCAGCGCCTGTGCGACCGCCAATCCGATCCCCTGCGCTGCGCCGGTCACAACGGCAACCTGGTCCTTCATCGCGCCCTCCCCGGCATGACATGCGTTTTTGGCCCGGCCTCAGGCCTGGACCATGATCTGCCTCTGGACACCGAGTCCTTCGACACCCAGTTCCACCCTGTCGCCCGGCCGCAGGTAGATCGGGTCCGGTTTCTGGCCCATTCCCACCCCCGGCGGTGTGCCGGTGCTGATCACGTCCCCCGGTTGCAGACTCATGAATTGGGAAACGTAGGAAACGATGGTCGCGACATCGAAGACCATCGTCGCGGTCGAGCCGTCCTGCATCCGCTTTCCGTTCACGTCGAGATACATCGACAGGTTCTGCGGATCGGGCACCTCGTCGCGCGTGACCAGCCACGGGCCGATCGGGCCGAACGTGTCGCAGGACTTGCCCTTGACCCACTGACCCTCGCGCCGGATCTGGAAATCGCGCTCGGACAGGTCGTTGACGACGCAATACCCGGCGACGTGATCCAGCGCCGCGTCACGGTCGATGTATTTCGCGGTTTTTCCGATCACGACGCCCAGTTCCACCTCCCAATCGGTCGCAACGGAGTTGCGCGGGATTTCGATATCGTCGTTGGGACCGCAAATGGCCGACGTCGCCTTGGAGAACAGCACCGGTTCGCCTGGCACCGGCAGGTTGGATTCGGCGGCGTGATCCGAATAGTTGAGCCCGATACACAAGAACTTGCCGACATTGCCGACGCAGGGACCGTAACGATCGACCTCGACAACTGGTAGAGACTCTGGTTCGATCTGCGCGATACGCGCAAGCTTGGCATCACCCAGCACCACGCCGGTGATGTCGTCCACATGCGAGGACAGATCCCTGACCCGGCCCTCCGCATCCAGAATGCCGGGTTTCTCTTTGCCTCTGGGGCCATAACGCACGAGTTTCATGTCATTCTCCGTTCAGGTCGCCCAGCCGCCATCTATCACATGCGCCTGGCCGGTTGTGAAGGCACTGGCGTCCGAGGCAAGGTAGAGCACGAGTGTCGCGATCTCCTCGGCCTGCGCAAGCCGACCCATCGGCTGGCGCGCGATGAACTCGACCTTGGCCTTTTCGTAATCCCCCGTCGCGCGCAGGCGGTCGTGCAGCGAGGGCGTGTCCACCGTGCCGGGGCAGATCGCGTTGCAGCGGATGCCTTGCGTCACATAGTCGGCTGCGATGGATTTTGTCAGGCCGATCACCGCCGCCTTGGACGCGCCATAGACGAAGCGGTTGGGCACGCCCTTGACCGAGGACACCACCGACGACATGTTTACGATCGATCCGCCGCCGCGCTCCAGCATGCCCGGCAGCACCGCGCGACACAGCCGGTACATCGCCTTGGCGTTGAGATCGAAGGCGAAATCCCACTCTTCTTCCGTACTGTCGAGGATCGTACCGGCGTGCACCACACCGGCACAGTTGAACAGCACGTCGATTGGCCCGGCCTGGGCCAGCGCCGACCTGACCTCTTCCGGGTTCAGCACGTCCATCCTGCGAGTCTCTATGCCGTCGGTTCCGGCAAGATCGGCCAGCGCCGCCTCGTTGATGTCCGTGGCGATGACGCGGGCGCCGGACGCGGCAAAAGCCTCGGCACTGGCGCGTCCGATCCCCTGCCCGGCCGCCGTGATCAGCGCGGTCTTGCCTTTCAGGCTCAATTCCCCAGTCAACGGTCCGTTCCTCCCCTGCTTCGCTCGTCGCCATCATCCCTGCCGGATCCGCCTTGCCGTCCGATCCAGGTTCTGAACGCCAGCCCCCCGAACAGCGACACCGACAGGGCCACGATCACCACCGCCATGTTCCAGGTCGCGGTCGATCCGTCGAGATCCGAGATCAGCAACAGGAACGCCGCGCCAAGCGCCAGAAGCAGCGGCCGGACCAGCCGGGCATCGCCTTCTTCGAACAGCAGGTAGGCAAGTTCGAAGCCCGCCGCCAGCGCCAGGGTATAGGACATCAGCTCCAGCGTGCCGTGGCAGCGGATCGCGTTGCCCAGGCTGATCACATCGGCGCTGCACTGAAGGTCCGTCAGAACGAGCATGTAGAGCTTGACCACCAGCGCAACCGCCAGCCCGGCCCCGAGGACCATCTGGCAAACGGTCCGGATGATCCGCGCCGGGCGCAACACCTGCGCGGCAAACCGGGTTTCGCCACCGGGAACCGGATCGGTCATGGCCGCCCTCCGCTGTTGAGCGCCGCCAGCACGCTGCCGGTGTCGGTGACGGTCGCCACGTTCTGCATGGCGTAGTTGATCGAGGCCCCGTGCCATTCCGCGTTCATCGTCGAACAGGCGTTTTCCGGCAGGATCACCCGAAACCCCTTGTCGGCGGCCGTGCGCGCGGTGTGCTCGACCGACATGTTGGTCCAGGCGCCGGTGTTGATGATGGTCTCGACCCCGGCATGGCGCAGATAGCTCTCCAGGCGGCTGGTTTCGAAGGGGTTCATCGACATCTTTTCCACCACGAGATCACCGGGCTGCGGCTCCAGCCCTGGCGCGGGTGCGGCCCCGTGGGTGCCGCGCACCATCGCGTTGGCCGTGAACAGGCCATCATAGAGGGCTGCATGGCGCCGCAGGGTTGGATGGCCGGGTTCGCAGACGAACCAGACGTGAATCACCCAGATGCCCGACCGCCGGCAGGCATCGGCCAGGCGGCGGCAGTTCTCGATCACGTTCTGCTGGCGGGCATGGGCGGGCGCGCCGCTGTCGGCAAAGGCGCCACCTTCCATGATCACGTCATTCTGCATGTCCTGTATGATCATCGCGGTGCGCGCCGGATCGATATCGAGGCTCGGCTGATGCGCCTGCGGCCCGGAGCGCGCCTCGGCCGCGCCCCCGTGCGCCATGAACGGCTCGCGCCGCCCCTGCGCCTTCATGTCCACCGCATAGACCGAAGTGGTTGCGCAGACATACAGCGTGCGCCAATCGCTTCCGCCCCAATGCAGGTTGGCCGCTTTTTCCGGTATTTCGATCTCGCCCAGCTTGATCCCGTGGAAATCGTAGACCCAGAGGCCGCCGGGCGCGGTGACATAAACGTTACCGTCGGTGTCGCATTTCATCCCGTCCGGCACGCCCTCGCGGTCGGTCTCGATGATACCGCTGGCAAAGACGCGCGCGTTGGTCAGGCGCCCGTCGCTGCCCAGGTCGAACATGCGGATGTTCGCCTGTTCGGTGTCGTTCACCCACATGAACCGTTCGCAGGGGCTGAAGCACAGGCCGTTTGGCTGGGTGAACATGTACCGGTCGGAAACCAGTTGCGGCTCGTCCCCCGGCCTGTGCCCCGGCGGCAGGCGGTAGACGCCCTGAAACCCCATCTCGGTCGGTCGCTCGACCCCGAACCCCGGCATGCGCCCATAGGTCGGATCGGTGAAATAGACCGAGCCGTCGGAATGCATGCAGATGTCGTTCGGCGAGTTCAACTCGCGCCCCTCGAAATGGGTGGCCAGCACCTCTCGCGTGCCGTCGGGACGGAACCGCGCGACCGACGAGGTGGAATGTTCGCAGACCAGAAGATTGAGGTCGGCGTCATAGGTCATGCCGTTGCCCTTGTTCGAGGGTCGCAGGATTTCTTCGATGCCCCCCGCCGAGGTCCAGCGCCGGCGCACGTCGCCCGGCATGTCGGAAAAGATCAGATCCTGGTTCACCGGATGCCACAACGGGCCTTCGGTAAAGGTGAACCCGGTGCCGATCTGGCGCACCGGTGCTGCGGGCGCGATCAGTTCGGTGAATCTGTCGTCGATCACGGTATGAGCCATGACGCGCCCTCCTATGCCGGGAACCAGTTGCGGTTGGGCAGCGTTTCCACCAGTGGGCCGGGACAGGTCATCCCGAGCCGTCCAACGACGCGCCCGTGCTGGACCTTGGCGCCGCGGTCGTGGATCGGCAGAAGGAAGGTGAAGTTGTTCAACAGCCGTTTGATCTGCGCCTTCTCGCCGCGCTTGGAGCCGGCGTGATTGCCGGTGACTTGCGGCTCCATGTAGTTGTTCACGCGCACATGGTTGATGATCTGGTCGTTGAAGTCATAGATGACATCGCCGCAGATGCAGGCCAGCCCTTCGTCGGTCTCCACGATGACGTTCATCGACCCTTCGGTATGCGCACCCGCCGGTTCGCACCACACGCCGGGAATGATCTCCTCGGCCTGGGTGATTTCCAGGTCGAGGAAACGGATCGCCTCGGGCTCGTAGATCCGCTCGAC
The DNA here is from genome assembly GCF_059613135.1 of Ruegeria sp. BHSB196. Classification (NCBI taxonomy): domain Bacteria; kingdom Pseudomonadati; phylum Pseudomonadota; class Alphaproteobacteria; order Rhodobacterales; family Roseobacteraceae; genus Ruegeria; species Ruegeria sp. BHSB196. The sequence continues at coordinate 26,175 of NZ_JBXWRY010000009.1, read as the reverse complement.
CAGGTGCAGGATGTCGGGCTTGGGATATTGCGGGTACATGATGCCCGAGACCGAAAACTCCATTTCGCGCCGGTTCAGCACGACGGTGGTGTTCATCGGGAAATCGTCGTCGTTGCCCGCGTGATCGATGTGCAGATGGGTATGCAGGATGTACCTGATGTCGCCCATCCGCAGGCCATGCCGCGCCAGTTGCTGCTCGACCGTGTTCTCGTGATAGCAGTGCCCGCGCATGCCCAGCGTCTCCATGATGGCATTGTCGCGATAGCCGGTATCGACGAGGATCGGATACTCCCCCCCGAGGATCAGAAAACCGTAGACCGGCACCCGACGCACGCGGCCGCACTGATGCCCGAGCACCAGAAAACTGGTTTCCAGTTCGATGTCGCCATAGTCGAGCGTATGTATCGTGAGGGCCATGTCTCTCTCCCTTAGTCGAGGCGGTAAACCCGCGCTGCCGTATCGTTGAAAATCGCTTTTTGCTGTCCTTTCGGCAGGCCGGACGTGGCCTTGCGGAAGGCGTCGATCAGATCCTTGTAGCCGGTCCAGAGCTTTTCGATCGGAAAGTTCGAGCCGAACATGCAGCGATCCGCCCCGAAGATCTTGACGGTTTCGCGGATGATCTGCGCGATGAAGTCCGGATCGTTGCGGTGAATGAAGGTTCCGAAGGCCGACAACTTGGTCACGACGTTTTCGCAATCGGCCAGCCGCTTCATGCCGTCGCGCCATTCGGCCCAGCCCGGCTTTGACCTGTCCTCCAGCATGCCCGCGTGTTGCAGGACAAAGATCACGTCGGGGCAGGATTTGGTCAGGCGTGCGGCGTCCTTCATCTGGCCCGGAAAGACCTGAAGATCGAAGCTCCAACCATATTCGGCCAGTTGGGCGATGTTGTCGCGCACGGTCTTGGTGCCGAACTGGCACGGCTCGGGCGCGAAGCGGTAATGCGGGTTTTCGTGCCAGTGGTATTGCTGGCGAAACCCGCGCAGGCGGGGACTGTCCTTGACCTTGCTCAACAAGGGGCGCACGTCGCCGCGCGTGAAATCCAGGAATCCGACAATCGCGTGGGGCCAGCCGGACTGATCTGCCACGTCCTCGACCCAGGCGATCTCGTCCCTCCACCAGTTCGGCGCCCAGTTGGCCTGCACATAGACCGACTTTTCGATGCCGGTTCCGGATATGTCTTCCAGATATTCGCGGATTGGATAATCCCGTTTGATCGGCCCGTAGGCCCCGAAGATCCTCGGCCTTTCCGGTCCGAGCAGCCAGGGCAAGTCCTTTTGCCGCCAGATATGGTGATGCGCGTCGATCATGGCCGCCGCCCAGTCCCAAGAACGTGTTCCGTCACCGCAACGATATCGGAGCCATCGCCCAGAGTGCTGAGATGCGGAAGGATAGACGACAACCCGGCCGTCCGTGGCTCATACCCCTCGGTCGCCAGCGGCGACAGCCAGTCGATGCGCCAGGCCATGCGAGCAAGCCGGCGCACCGCGTCGGTCATCGCATCGGCTCCGCCGCGCTCAAGCCCGTCGGACAGAACGATCACCCAGGCTCCGCGCGCAAAGCCGGCATAGCGCGGCACGGCCAGAAAAGCCTGCAACGCCTCACCGATCCGGGTGCCCCCATCCATGTCGGCGACCATGCCGCTGACGCGCTCCAGGGCGCGGGTTTCGTGACGGGCGCGCAGCGCCGGGGTGATGCGGGTCAGGCGCGTGCCGAGCGTGAACGCCTCCATCCGGTCGGCGGCGCGGGCCAGCACATGGGCGAAGCGCAGCGACATGTCGGTGCGATCGGACATCGACCCCGAAATGTCGATGAGCAGAACGACCCGGCGCTGGCGGGACTTGCGCAACCGATGCGCAAGGCGAAAGACTTCGCCGCCGTTGCGCGCGGCCTCGCGCAGGGTGCGGCGCATGTCCAAGAGTCGCCCGCGCCGGTCCGGAGCCAGGCGATATGACGCCCGACGCGGCAGGCGTGCCGGTGCCAGACGCAAGAACCGCGCCAAGGCGGCCTCGGGATCGCGTGGCGCGAAGTCGCGGCGAGCCAGACGCTCGGCGGACGACGCCGCCTCGCCGGCCGCGTCGTCGTCGGGGAGCAGTTCCTCTTCGCCGGTCTCCCCTGTCGGCTCGCGCGCCTCGACCTCTTCATCCTCGCCCTCGAACACGCCCGTAGCCGTTTCACCGAAGAAGAACGCGCGAAAGATGGCGTCGAACTCGCCTTCTCTTTCGCGGGGTATGGCCAGCATCGCGATGGCGGCGCTGCGCACGTCCTTGATCCCACGTGGGCCCAGCACGCCGATGGCCTGGATGAATCCGATGACCTGATCCGGAGCCACGGCGAAACCGTTGGCCCGCAGGACCGCAGGAAATTCGACCAGGGGACGGGCGCCGGCGGGAAGGTCGGTCATGCGGCCTCTCCCGGCAGGATCGAGTCGAGCCGCGGTTCGATGAAACTCAGATCGTCATGATCCTTGAGCGCCACCCCGATGGAGCGGCGGAACGCTTCGGGCCAGGCCTCGCCCTGCCGGTTGAGAAGGGTTGCCGCCTCGGCCCATTCCACGGTTTCGGCGACCCCCGGCGGCTTGACCAGCGGCTCGGTCCGCAGAAGGTTGACCGAGGCCACCACTGCCGCTGCGGTGGCTTCGGCCACGGCCGAGGCGCGGGCGAGGACGATCTGCGACTCAAGATCGGGGGACGGGTAGTCGATCCAGTGATAGACGCAGCGCCGCCGCAGCGCCTCGTGCAGATCGCGGGTGCGGTTCGAGGTCAGAACGACAACCGGCGCCTCGTGGGCGCGCACGGTCTCCGTTTCGGGAATGGAGATTGCGAAGTCCGACAGGAACTCCAACAGGAACGCCTCGAACTCGTGATCCGATCGGTCGATCTCGTCGATCAGCAGCAGCGTGTTCCGCGCCTCGCGCAGGCTTTGCAGCAAGGGGCGTTCCAGCAGGAAATCATCGGTATAGACATTGACGTAGTCGCCTTCGGCCTGCCGGATCGCCAGCATCTGGCGCGGATAGTTCCATTCGTACAACGCCGCCGCGGCGTCGATGCCTTCATAGCATTGCAGGCGGATCACATTGCGCCCCAGCACCGCGCCGATGGCCTTGGCGGCTTCGGTCTTGCCGACTCCAGGTGCGCCCTCCAACAGCAACGGTTTGCCCAGGGCCAAGGCGAGATAGGCGGCGGTGGCAAGCGGATCGTCCGCAAGGTACTGCGCGCCGCGCAGCGCCGCCTGCAGGGCCTGTGGCGTGTCGATGCCCGATATGTTGGCGCGCACCGCCATCTAGCGCCCGCCCTGCGGTCGCGCGCCGCCATTCGCCCGGATGCCGCGCAGGATCTTTTCCGGCGTGATCGGCAGGCTGTCGCAGCGTACGCCGACCGCATTGTAGATCGCGTTGGCAATTGCCGGCAGCACCGGGTTGGCGCACATCTCGCCCGGTCCCTTGCCGCCGAAAGGCGCGTCCGGCGCGGGCCGTTCCAGGATCGAGATATGATGCGGCGCGATCTGTCCCGGACCGGGCAACAGATAGGTGTTGAAGTCGCGTGGCCCGTGGCTTCGGTCCGGATAATAGGGTTCAGTGGTCTCATAGAGCGCGTGGGCCACCCCCATCCAGGCCCCGCCGACCAGTTGCTGTTCGACCAGTTTGGGGTTGAGCGCCCGCCCCACTTCGTAGGCGGAGTTGATCTGCACCACCTCGACTTCGCCGGTTTCGTCATCGACCTCGACATCGATCACCAAAGCGGCATGGGCAAAACAGGACACCGGCGTCATCTCGCCCGTCTCGGGATCGACATCCGAAAGCGGGACCAGATAGATTCCCCGCCCCGCCAGAGTCCGGCCCTGCCGGAACTGTGCCGCCTGCGCGGTTTCTTCAACGGTGATCGACCGGCTGGGCGCGCCCTTGACGTGGATGTTGCCTTGGCCGTCGGTGGTCAGATCGCCCGCATCGACTTCCAGCTCTTCCGCCGCCGCTTCCAGCATCTGGGTGCGCGCCTCGGTCGCCGCGCGGATGATCGCGTTGCCCATGCGATGCGTCCCGCGCGAGGCGAAACTGCCCATGTCATGCGGACCAGTGTCGCTGTCGGCGGTATCGACATAGACATCCTCGATGGGAATACCCAGCGTTTCTGCGGCGATCTGTCGTCCCACCGATTTGATACCCTGCCCCAGGTCGATCGAGGACAGCGTGACCTTGAACTTTCCGTCCGGGGTGGAATGCACCAAGGCCTGGCTGGGGTCGCCGCCGAGGTTCATGCCGATGGGATAGTTGATGCAGGCGAAACCGCGTCCTTTGCAGATGGTCATCAGCGCCTCCGTGATCCCGAGATGAAAGACGACACGCCGGGCCGTTTGACGCCGCGCTGAAAAGGTTTGTCGGGCTGATACGTTTCGGACTCTGGCCGTTGTTCCGGTGCTTGCGCTGCGGGTGGTGCGGCAGTCGGCCGTGGCGGAGCCGGTCGTTCTGGTGGTGGTGCGGGCGGTCGATAGCCCGAGGGGAGCGATGGCCCTCCTGCAACCGGGCGGGGTTCGGGTTGCGCCGGGGCGCTGGTCGGCGCCGGCGCCGGTGGACTTGGCTGAAATTGCGACGGTGTCGGCGGCCCGCCCGTATCCACCTTGAAACCCAGACGCGCGGCCTCGGCCATCATGTCTTCGCGTTGAGGCGCGTTGCCGGTGGCGGGGTGGTCGGTGAAGGTTCCCGCTGGAACCCGTCCGCGCGCGCCCGTCCCCGAAAACGGATCGGGCGCCAGACCCGACCGTTTCCGCTCGCCGATCCGGCCTTCGTCGTCGGTGGCGGTTTCGGGAATCTCGCCCCGCCAGCCCGCGCCACCGCCCGCACGGCTGGATTGAGCCATGGCGTCAGCAGACAATTGCCAGCCGGATTTCTGTGCGGCCACCTGGCAGCTTTCGATCAACGCGCAATTCTTGGCCGCGCGCCGGTGCGCCTTCATGTCCCCGTCACGATAGGCGTTCAGGATGCGCAGCTCGATCGGGTCCATCCCGACCGTTTCGGCCACCTTGTCCATGTGGCATTCGATGGCGAAATCCACCGCGGTGATGCCGAACCCGCGCATCGCCGTCGATGGCGTCCGGTTGGTGTAGACGCAATAGACGTTCGACGCGACATTGGGAATCGTGTAGGGCCCCGGCAGATGCCCGGTGGCCTTTTGCACCGCGTAGGAGGACAGCCGCGTATAGGCGCCGGCATCGAAAAAGCCGGTGAAGGCACGCGCAACGATCCGGCCGTCGCGCATCACCCCGTCCTTGATGCGCCACCGCTCGCCGCCGCGCGGTGCGCCCACCTGCATCTCTTCGGCGCGGTCCCACATGTATTTGACCGGACGGCCCGTCAGCAAAGCGCCCAGTACGGCAAAGGGTTCATGATGGCTGTCCACCTTGCCGCCGAACCCGCCGCCCACGGTGCCGCCGATGAAATGCAGGCGCGAGGACGGGATTTCGAGCAGCTTGCCCGTGACCCCGATGGAAAAGAACAGCGCCTGGGTGGAGGTGTAGCAGACGATCCGGTCGTTGGTCTCGGGCGCGGCAATGGCGCCGCAGGTTTCGACCGGCGCCTGTTCGATGGGCGACATCTGGTATTCGCCCTCGACGATGTGGTCGGCCTGGGCAAAGGCCGCCTCGACATCCCCGAACCGCAGTTTCTGGTGATCGTACCGTTCGTGATAGTCGAAGGTGTTGTTGGGGTATTCCTCGTTTACGACCGGCGCGTCGGGATTCATGGCCTCTTCGACATCGAGAACGTGGGGCAGCACCTCCCATTCGACCTTCACCGCCGCGACGGCGCGCTGCGCCGCCAGAACCGACGTGGCGATGATGGCCAGAACCGGTTCCCCGACATAGGACACCTTGGTTTCGGCCAGCAGCGGTTCGTCGTCCCTGCCGAAATCGATGAGGGAAAGCAGGGTGTTTCGGTTCACCGGTATGTCACGCGGCCAGATCAGCCGGACGACGCCCGGCATCGCCTCGGCCGCCGAGGCGTCGATCGAGCGGATGCGCGCGTGATGGTGCGGTGACCGCACGCAGCGGACATGCAGCAAACCGTCGAACAGATGGTCATCGTAAAACGGCGAACGCCCGGTGACGTGACCCAGAATGTCCTGCCGGATCCTCGGCTGACCGATTTCGCCCAGGCTGTCGTCACGCTCGTCGGCGAACAGATCCTTGCGGAACTCGACAACCATCACGCCACCCCCCTGTTGCCGCGCGCCGCCGAAAGGATCGCATCGACAATCGGCTCATAGCCGGTGCAGCGGCAGACATTGCCGCCGATGGCGTCGATCACCTCGTCGCGGCTCGGGTTCGGGATACGGTCCAGCAACGCGCGCGCCGACATCAGCATCCCCGGCGTGCAATAGCCGCATTGCGCCGCGAAATGGTCGATGAACGCCTGCTGCAAGGGATCGGGCGCCGATCCGTCGCCCATGCCCGAGACCGTGCGCACGTCGCGGCCTTCCACGCTCTGGGCCAGGGTGATGCAGGCCAGGCGCGGCGCGCCATCGACCAGAACGGTGCACGCGCCGCAGGTGCCCTGCCCGCACCCGTATTTCGGGCTGAGATCGCCCAGCCCCCGGCGCAGCAGGTCCAGCAGGTTGGCGCCGGCATCGGCAAAAGCCGCCGCCTCGGCGCCGTTCAGGGTGAAGGTCACGGGTGTCTTGGTCATCGGCGGTCCTTTCCAAGCAGCAGGCGGCGCAGGTGCACCGGCGCGGTTTCACGGCGGTACCAGGACGAGGCCAGCGCGTCGGTCGGCGGCTCCAGACCTTCGGTGGCGCGGGCGAGGGCCGGTGCGATGCCGCGGGCGTCGTGCGATGCGCCTTCCAGAGCCTGCTCCACCGCTCGGACGCGCACCGGTGTGGCGGCCATCGCGCCATACGCCACCCGCACGTTCGACAGCCGGCCCGCCTCGCGGTTCAGCACCGCCGCCATGCTCATCACCGAGGCACCCTTGGGCCGGACCCGACGCACCTTGCGAAAGCGAAAGGCCTCGCTCGGCGGGCGCTGGAAGGAGACCGAAGTCACAAGCCCGCCGCGGTCGTCCAGGAATTCTTCCACCGGTCGCGTCGCCCCGTCCGCAAGGTGAACGGTCGCCTCCAGCGCCAGCAGAGCGACCGCGAAATCGCCATAGGGATGGGGCGCAAACAGATTGCCTCCGACCGTCGCGGCATTGCGTACGGCCGGCCCGCCAACCGCCGTTGCCGCAGGTGCCAGGAAGGTCAGATCGCGATTGCCCAGAACATCCGCCATCGTGACCATCGCGCCCAGCGTGATCCGGTTGGCTTCGGCGCGGATTTCGCGCATGCCCGGATCGGAGGTGCACACAATGCGATCAAAGCCTTGCGCGCCGTAGTTAACCTGAATCATCACGATGGAGCCACCGCCGAGAAAGCAGGCCCCCGACCCCATTGCACGGGCCGCTTCGGCGGCCGTCGGATAGGTTTCCACACTAAGCATGCGCAGCCTCCATATGCGTGCGGATGGCCTCGAACCCGGCGACATAGATCCCTTGTCCGACCAGTTCGGTCAGTTCGTCGGACCGGCCCCGCGGCGTGTCGAACCGGCTTTCCCATTCCCAATAGGTCCGGTCGCCGTCGGTCACGGGGAACAGGCGCACATGGGCCACGTAGTTGAACAGCGGAACCGGCGTGTCGAGCAGACAATAGGTGTAGGTCTGTTCCAGATCGGACAGCGCAAGAAGCTGCTCGCGCAGCGCCGACCCGTCTTCGAGGCGGAAGCTGCGCACGCAGCCGACCATGTCCGACGGGCGGCCCCGTTCGATCTGGCTTTCGGCCACGGCAGGATGCCACCGGTCGTGGCCATTGAAATCGCGGATCACCTTCCAGACGGCTTCGACCGGTGCGTCTATCACGGTGCTGCGCTTGACCCGTGGCATCATGCGCTCCCGAAATGGCGTTTGAGCGCGTCGAAGCCGGTCTGGAACACATCGGCCCCGATGCCATCCACCAGGCCGTCCTCGTCTTCGGGCGCGCAGGAGAACTCGGCGGACCATTCGATGAAGGTCCGGTCCCCCTCGGTCACCGGAGTCAGCCTGAGCGTCGCCAGGTACTCGGTCAGCGGCATCGGGCTTTCCAGGATGGAATAGGTGCAGAACAGATCGTAGTCCGAAAGCCCCAAAAGCTGCTCGCGGATCAAATCCCCGTTCTGCAGGTGGAAATTGCGGACGCAGCCCACCTTGTCCGAGGGCAGCGCATCCTCGATCCGGCTGTCGCGGATCAGCGGGTGCCATTTCGGCAGACCGTTGAAATCCCGCACCCTTTCCCAGACTCTGGTCGCCGGAGCGCCGATCACCGATGAGACATAGACACGGGCCATTTACGATTTGCTCCCCTTGTCGCCGTCGCCCTTGGTGTCGCCGGTTTGGCCCTTCTTTTCGACCGCCGCGGCGATGCGTTGCATGTCCGAGGCTTCTCGGATCAATCCGGGCTGGCGGGCCAGGTTGCCCCCTTCGATGCCGATGTCGTTCAACAGGCTGTCGATCATCGGCGCCTGAACCCGGTAGCGCAGGGCCGAATTGATCACCTCGTCGGTCGGGCTGCCGCCACCGCCGGAACCACCGCCGTCGCCGGCGCCTCCGCGCCCCCCCAGACCCAACGAGCCGGATCCGGCGCCGCCAAGCTCCATGATCTTGATCTCGTTGATCTTCTCCAGAGGCTTGACTTGGGCCGCCACGATACCTTCCAGGCGTTCCAGCAGGTTGCGCTTGAAGAGCGATGCGCGCGCCTCGTCGGTAAGGATGTTCTCGGCCTCGTTGATGAGCTTCTGCGCCTCGGCCCGTACGGCGGCAGTGATGCGTTCCGCCTCGGCGGCCAGCCGGCTTTCCTCGGCCTCCTTCTCGGCGCGCTTGACATCGACCGATTTGAGGCGTTCGGCCTCTTCCAGCGCCGTTGCGGTATCGACCTTGGCCTTGGCCTCGGCCGCGCGGGCACGAGCGACTTCGGCCTCGACGGCGGCGGCGCTTTCTTCCAGCGATTTCTGATAGAGCGCGATGGCCTTGTCCATCGCCGTCTGCTCGACAGCCTTTTCGCGTTCGATTTCAAGCTGCCGGCGCTTCTTCTGGTGATCGATCCGGGCGTCGTCCAGACCTTTCTCGGACTCGATCTCTGTGCGCTCGACCAGTTCCTTGGCGGCGATCTCGGCCTCGCGCAGCGCCTTGGTGCGTTCGACTTCGAGATGCTCCAGAGCTTTCCGCCGCTCCAGACGCGCCGCGTCCAGGGCGCGTTCCTTTTCGATCTCGGCCGCGCGGGTCTTCTTTTCCTCCGCGATGCGCGCGGCGCTGATCAGTTCCTGCGCGGTGATGTTTGCTTCGTCCACCGCGCGGTTGCGGGCGATTTCCCGTTCGCGCAAGTCCTGCTCATAGGCGATGCGCTCGGCAGCGACCTTCTTTTCCTTCGCGATCCGGGCCGCTTCGACGGCCTCGGCGCGCAGCTGTTCGCGTTCCTCGGTATCCTGCTGGGCACCGATGCGCTCGAAGGCCAGCAGCCGGTCCTGCGCGATGCGCGCCTTCTCGACCGCCTCGCGGGCGGCGATTTCGGCCTCGTCCACGTCGCGGTTGCGGGTGATTTCGAGATTGCGGGTGTCCTTGTCGGCGGCGATCCGGGCCGCAGCGACGGCCTTTTCCTGCATGATCGACAGCTTTTCGGTGGCTTCGCGGCTCGCGATCTCGGCCTCGCGGATCGCCAGATCCCGCGCCACTTCACGCTCGCGCGTTTGCTGCTCGTAGGTGATCCGCGCTTCGGTGACGGCGCGTTCCTGGTCGATACGGGCCTTTTCAACCGCTTCCTGCGCGGTGATGCCTTCTTCGTCGATGGCGCGTTGGCGCGCGATTTCCTGAGCCTGAATCTCACGCTCCTTGGCAATCCGGGCGGCGTCCAGCGCGCGTTCCTGTGCGATCCGGGCCTTTTCGACGGCTTCGCGCGCGGCGATTTCCGCGGCGTCGGTTTCCTGCTTGTTGCGGATCGACTCCTCGGTCACGGCGCGTTCTTGAAGGATGCGCGCCTTTTCCAGGGCTTCACGCATTGCGATCTCGGCTTCTTCGACCACTTTCTGCCGGTCGATCTCGCGCTGACGTACCTCGCGTTCCGAGGCGATCCGCGCCTCGGCGATCTGGCGTTCGTTGGCGATGCGGGCGGTCTCGATCGCTTCACGGGACAACAAGGTTGCCTGTTCGGCGTCCTTTTCACGCTCCGACCGTTCGCGGGCCAGTTCCGCGCGCTGCTGGGCGCGGCGGAACTCGATCTCGCGTTCCTGTTCCAGCCGCGCTTCTTCGGACTGCTTCTCGATGTCCAGAACCTGTTTTTCGGCTTCCAGGTTGCGGGCGCGGATCTTGATCATCGAATCCTGCTCGATGTCGTTGCGCAGCTTGCGGCGCGCTTCGACCGCTTCGATCACCGTGGTCAGACCTTCGGCGTCGAACTTGTTGGAAGGATTGAAGAATTGAATGTCGGCCTGATCGATGTCGGTGATCGCCACGCTTTCAAGCTCCAGCCCGTTCTTGTCGAGCCCGACCTGCGCCATTTCCTGAACCCGCGCGACATAGTCGTTCCGGTTCTCGTGAATCTCCTCCATCGACATCTGAGAGGCGACGGTGCGCAGGGCCGAGACGAACTTGCCGGACAGCAGGTCGTGGATGCGTTCGGGTTCCAACGTGCGCCGCCCAAGCGTGGACGCGGCAAGGGAAACCGCCTCGCGGTTCTGTTTGACCCGGACATAGAATTCGGCATCGACATCGACCCGCATCCGGTCCTTGGTAATCAGCGCGTGCTCCTTTTCGCGCGTGACGGCCAGTTGCAGCGAGTTCATCGAAACCGGGGTGATGTCGTGGATGATCGGCCAGACGAAGGCACCGCCGTCGATGACGACCTTTTCGCCCAGAAAACCGGTGCGGACAAAGGCCACTTCCTTGGTCGAGCGCCGATAGAGCCAGTGCATGACCCAATAGAGGATGAAGACGACAATGACGGCTGCAATCAGCCAGAGGATCAATTGCCCGATGAGTTGGCCGGTCATATTTCCCTCCCTTTCGGCCTAGCGGCCGATCTCCTTGAATTTCTTCGTTTGTTCGGTCAGCGCGACTTCGGTCGGCAGTCGTTCCATCGAAGACGCGCCGTAAAAACCGTGGCAATGCCGGGTGTTCCTGAGGACGAAATCGGCATCCTCGGGCATCGCGACCGGGCCGCCATGCACGAGCACGACGGCGTCCGGGTTGACGTCCAAAGCAGCCTGAGCCCAGCGGTCCGTGAGCGCCGGTGCATCCTGAAGCGTCACGGCGGTTTCGGCGCCGATGGAGCCGCCGGTGGTCAGCCCCAGATGCACCACGACGATGTCTGCGCCTGCCCTTGCCATGGCCGCGGCGTCTTCTTCGGAAAACACATAGGGCGTGGTCAGCAGATCGCGTTCGGCGGCCTGCCGGATCATCTCGACTTCCTGGGTATAGCCCATGCCAGTCTCTTCGAGGTTGGCCCGGAACGTGCCGTCGATCAGGCCGACGGTCGGGAAATTCTGAACGCCCGAAAATCCGGCCGCCTTCACCTGGTCCAGGAACCTGTCCATCAGGCGAAACGGGTCGGTGGCGCACACGCCCGCCAGCACCGGCGTCTTGCTGACCACCGGCAGGACCTCGCCCGCCATTTCCATGACGATCCCGTTGGCATCGCCGTAGGGCATCAGACCGGCAAGGCTGCCGCGTCCCGCCATGCGGTAGCGCCCCGAATTGTAGATCACGATCAGGTCGATCCCGCCCGCCTCTTCGCATTTCGCCGAAAGCCCCGTTCCGGCGCCGCCGCCGATGATCGGTTCAGCCCTGTCGCGCATGGCGCGAAACCTGGTCATGAGTGTCTTTCGGTCGAACATTCAGCCTCCCATCGCGCGGGCCGGAGGGGCGTGCAGTTGGCGAAAGATGTCCAGCACAAGCGCCGCGAACTCCGGATCGTTGATGTTGTGCGGCGAGCGGATCAGTTGGCGGGCCGAAGTCTGCCGCACCGTCGACTCCAGCGCGCCGAACAACGCCGCATCGGCCGCGGGATCGTGGAAGGGCTGACCGGGTGCGCTGAGCGCCGACACCCCGCCCTCGGGGATCAGAAACCGCACCGGTCCGGTCATTCGGTTCAGCTTTTCACCGATCCAGCGGCCCATTTCCGCGTTTTCTTCGGCATTGGTCCGCATCAGCGTGATCTGCGGGTTGTGTTCGTAGAACCGCCGCCCCCGATACCGTTCCGGCACCGTGTCGGGGGCGTGAAAGTTCACCATGTCGAGCGCCCCGCAGGCGCCAACAAAGGGCAGCCCGGCGCGGATCGAGGCGTCAAACCGGGTCTCGTCGGCCGGGAAGACACCGCCGGCGATCATGTCGCACACCTCGGTCGTCGTCAGGTCCAGCACGGCGCTGAGGCGCCCGTCGTCCAGCAACCCTTCCATCGCCCGCCCACCGGTGCCGGTGGCGTGAAAGACCAGCACGTCATAGTCCTGCTCCAGCGCCGCCGCGACCTGGCGCACCAGAGGCGTGGTGACGCCGAACATGGTGATGCCAATGGCCGGTTTGCCGGATGCCGGCACAGGCGCGTTCCGGCGCGCGGCCATCATGCCTGCGAGCGCGTTCGCGGCATTGGACAGAATCTCGCGCGTGATCGAGTTCAGCCCCTGCACATCGGCGACCGCGTGCATCATCGTGATGTCTGATGCGCCCACGTATTGCCCGACGTTGCCCGAGGCCACGGTCGAGACGATGACTTTGGGTATGCCGACCGGCAGGCTACGAAACGCTGGGCTGACAATGGCCGTTCCACCAGAGCCGCCGGCCGAGATGACGCCCGCGACATCTGTCTGCGCCTGCATCCAGCGCCGGAACGCCTCGGTCATGCCGGCAACCGCGCTGCCGCGATCTCCGGTGAACACGCCGGATGCACCGCGCGGGTGGTACATCGCGACGGCATGGGGCGGCACGTCGGCACCGGAAGGTTTGCCGCTGGTGGAGAGATCCACCATTTTGACCGCATTCCCCCGCGCCTTGAGTATGTCCCGGACGAAACCGAGTTCGTCGCCCTTGGTGTCGAGCGTTCCGGCGATCAGGACGGTCGCGCCGCCTGCCAGGGCATCGCCGCGGAGCGGGCGGACGGTTTTGGCCGGCTCGGGTGTCGCCGTGACCGTGCGTGCCGTGCCTTCGATCACGTGCACCGGGGCCGGTCGGGACCAGCGCGTTGGAAGCGTCGGGTTGGACAGGTAGATGCGACGCGCGGCCTCGGTCACGACCGGTGAGGCGTCCTGTGTCGCCGTCGCCGGATCCGGGGTTTCGTCATGGGCATGGCGCCCGACGCCCAGAAGCGCCTGCTGCAGATCACGGTCGCCCGCAAGACGCGCGGATTCCATCACCCTGTTGATCCGCCCGTTGACCATGATCGCCACATCGCGTGCGACGGCGCAGGCCACACCGATGTTCTGTTCGATCACCAGAACGTCGATGTCGCCTTCTCGACCCAGACGAACCAGCATGTCCTCGACCTGCTGCACGATGACCGGGGCCAGACCCTCGGTCGGTTCATCCATCAGCAGCAGACGCGGGTTCAGCAGCAACGCCCGCGCGATCGCCAGCATCTGCTGTTCTCCGCCCGACAACTGGCCGCCGTTGTTGCCGCGCCGTTCGGCAAGGCGCGGGAACGTGGCGTAGATCCGCTCGATCGTCCAGGCCCCGCGCCGCCGTTCGACCAGCCGAAGGTGTTCCTCCACGGTCAGGGTTGGCCAGAGCCGCCGCCCCTGCGGCACATAGCCGATGCCCATCCGCGCGATGTCGGCGGGGCTGCGTCCGATCAGCGACTGGCCGGCCAGACTGACGCTGCCCGAGGCTGCCGGAACCAGTCCCATGATGGTCTGGCAAAGCGTGGTCTTGCCCATCCCGTTTCGCCCGACCACCGACATGACGCCCGATCCCAGGGTCAGGTTCACGCCCTGCAAGGCATGGCTGTGACCGTAGTAGACGTTGAGGTCGCGCACCTCGAGGATCGGCGTGCCGTCAGACATCGTCACCTCCGAGATAGAGCGCCTGCACCTCGGGGTCGTCCTCGATCTCGGCGGGGCTGCCATGTTTGAAGATGCGGCCGTTGTGCATCATCGTCACGCTCTCGGCGACGCGCAGGGCCACGTCCATGTCGTGTTCGATGATGATGAAGCCCATATGCCCCGGCAGGCCCGTCAGGATCTCGATGAGTTCCGACCGCTCGGTCGGCGACAACCCTGCGGCAGGCTCGTCGAACAATATGAACCGCGGCGCGCCAGCAAGCGCGATGGCGATTTCAAGCTGGCGTTGTTGACCATAGGACAGGTTGGCCACGACCTGATCGCGCGCGTCGTCCAGATGCACGAGATGAACCAGGTTGTCCGCACTGGACATCAGCGCATCGTCGGGTTTCGGCCGCAGGAAGGAAAACCGGCTGCGCGAGACGCCCGCGCAGGCGAGATAGATGTTGTCCTGCACGGTCAGGCCGGTGAACAGAAGCGAGATCTGGTAGGTCCGGCGCAGCCCGCGGCGGATGCGTTCGTGCGGCGGAAAATCCGAGATGTCCTCGCCGAAGAACCGGATCGTGCCTGCGGTGGCCGGAAAATCGCCGGTCACGCAGTTGAACAGCGTGGTCTTGCCTGCCCCGTTCGAGCCCAGCACCGCCCGGCGCTCGCCCGGGCGTACGGTCATGTCGATATCTTCCAGCGCGGCCAGTGCGCCGAAATATTTGGACACGCCGCGCAGTTCCAGCGCGTTTGCGGTGCCGGTGGCACTCAGCCGGTCTGAGATCGAACTAGGCGCGTTCATGGCCCCTCTCCCCGGCGTTCGAGCAGCGGATCGCGGGAACGGGCGCGTTGCCACCGGTCCCAAAGACCCAGGATGCCGTCGGGCGACCAGAAGACGATCACCAGGAAACCGATGCCGATCAGCAGCTGGAAGCGTTCGCCCGACATGCCGATGGCGACCAGCGCGTCGAGTGCAAAGGTTTTAAGCACCACATAGATCAAAGCGCCGATGAACGGCCCGATCGGATGGCGCATCCCCCCGATGACGGCAATCACCAGAATGTCGATCACCGGTCCGATCCCGGCGGTTCCGGGCGAGATCTGGGCCGATTGCCAGGTCAGCAGGATGCCACCGATGGCGGCCAGCACGGCGGCAAAGGCATAAGCCGCGACCCGATGCGCCACGACGTTGTATCCAAGCGCCGCCATGCGCCGGGGATTATCCCGGATGCCCTGCAACACGAGCCCGAAGGGCGCGCGCGAGATGTAAAGCACGACACCATAGGCCAGCACCGCCCAGAACAGCGTGAGATAGTAGAAGGCCGCGGGCTGACGCCAATCGACCCCGAAGAGGCGCGGCGGCAGGACTCCGTTGAACCCGGAGAACCCGTTGAAGATCACATAGTTCTGCCGCGTGAAGTAGAAGAAGGCCGAAGCGATGGCGAGGGTGATCATGATCGTGTAGATGCCTTCGGTCCGCACTGCAAGCCATCCCGCGAGCGTCCCGAACAGCACCGCGATGGCGATGGCCAGCGGAACCGCCAGATACCACGGCCAGCCCAGCGATATCGTGTCGATGGCCGACACGCCCAAGATCGCCACCATGTACCCGGCGCATCCCGCGATGGTCATCTGCACCAGGCTCACCATGCCGCCATAACCAGCCAGGAACATCAGGCTGAGCGCGATGATCCCGAGAATGAAACCCCAGCCGAAGATCTGGAACAGAACGAAATCCCCGGCGATGGCCGGCATGATCAGCAGCAGGATGCCCAACACCCAGTAGACAGCCGGAATACGTTCAAGCCAGCTGCGCTGCTCCTGGTCGTAGCGGTTCTGGTCGAGAACGGCCAAGTCACGCCCTCCCCATCAGGCCCTGCGGCCGGAACGCCAGCACAAGCACCATGATCAGAAAGGTCAGCACCACCGAATAGGTGGGCGCATAGACCGAGCCGAGCTGTTCCGCGAGGCCGATCATCAGCGCCCCGACCGCGGCGCCGGGGATCGACCCCATCCCGCCGACGATGACCACGACCAGCGAGGCAAGGAGAAACCGAATGTCCTCACCCGGGGCCACGGACTGAAACGTGCCCCCCACCACACCCGCGACACCGGCCAGGCCGGCCCCGAAGGCGAACACGCCCAGAAAGACGGTCTGGATGCGCGCTCCGGTGGCCGAAAGCATGTCCCGATCGTCCACTCCCGCCCGGATCAGCATGCCGATCCGCGTGCGGTTCAGCAGCAGCCATATGCCGATGCCCACCGCCACCGATGCCAGAAAGATCACGATCCGGACCATCGGGTATTTCATGAATACCGGCTCACCCGAGCTTTTGACGGCCGTCACGAAGAACGTGGTCATCGGACCGTTCAACCACTCCGGGGCCGCGATGTTGTAGAAGTCTCCGCCCCAGATCCACAGCATCAGGTCGGCCATGACGATGGAGATGCCGATGGTCACGAGGGTCTGGCGCAGATCCTCGCCTTCCATCTTTCGGAACACGAAGAACTGCAGAAACATGCCCAAAAGTCCAACGACGATGAAGGCGACAGGGAAGGCCAACAGCCAGAACCCGGTCAGGCTGGCCACCTCGTAACCCAGATAGCCTCCGAACAGATAGAGCGATCCATGCGCCAGGTTGACGTTGCGCATGAGTCCGAAGATCAGGGTAAAGCCGCTGGCCACCAGGAAATACAAGCCGCCCAGGGTGATGCCGTTGAACAGCGCGTTCAGAAAGACCTTTTTCTTGCCGATCAAATCTGTCAGCCAGCTCGGCCAGACCGCGAACACCATCCAAAGCAGGATCGCGGCGGCGACCGCCAGCACCACGGACCATACCGGGTGTCGCCGTGAAAATGCCCGCAGCCCGGATGCACGGCCTGGCGCCAAACTCTGCTGATCTGATGCGTGCGTCATGCGGGTTCCCCGGCTCGGGTTTCGGCGGCATGCTCAAGCCGGGGGAAAGGCTAAGACGGCCAGACCCGATCCGGCGTATCTTTCAGTCTGATCGGGTCGCTCTGCATCGGCAAAACCCCCGATCAAACGAAATGCGCGACCCGCCTGTAATCCGTCGGCGGAATGCCGACATTGGACGTGAAGAACCGCGTGAACCCGGCCTGCGAGGCAAATCCCAGGTCCAAACCGATTTCGGTCACGGATTTCGATGTGGTCATCAGGTCGTCGATGGCGTGTTCGGCCCGCAACGTGTTGAGGTAGAGATTGGGCGTGATCCCCATCTGCATTTTGAACAGCTTGAAGAAATGCGGGCGGGACAGCCCGACCTCGCGCGCCAGCAGGTCGATCGACGTGTCCTGCGCATAGCTTTCCTGCATCACCCGCAGCGACCGTCGCACGCGGTAGTCGTTGAACTTGCGCCGGACGCTGTGCAACAGCGGTCGGGTCCGCACACCCTCCCAGGACTGCTCGAAGCATCGCATGCAGGTTTCGAACAGAAAGCCGTCGAACCGGTGAGAGGGTTGATCGTCAAGCAAAAGCGAACTCAACCGGCCGACCCACTGTTCAACTTCGGGCGTCATTCGAATGCGCGGCGTACCGAAATAGAGTGCGAATTCGGCCGAGCGGCTGTTTTCCAGAAACCACATCGGTTTGATGTAGAGGGTCAGCACATAGCTGAACTGGTCATCCGAAAGCGGCGTGAAGCTGTGCGGTTCCCAGGGGCTGATGGCGACCGCATTGTTTTCGTCAAGCGCGAAGTCCGAGTCTCCGACCGTCAGACTGCCGCGCGCACCGCCGAGATAGAAGATCAGATGCCCTTCGCGATGCGCGTGCGTGATCAGCGGATTGTCGAGTTCATACAAAGTGGCACGCCCGAACGAGCCATGGTGGACAGCGATTGCTCTCGCCATACCATATCCTCCCGTGTCTCGGAGCGCCGATCTGACGCCGGCTGCGCCGTATCCGAGAGTATCGCGAGTCTTGGCCACTTGGCGCAAGAATTTCCGCTCGTTCTGAGACTCTCGGGTATATCCGGGCCCCGGAACCGGCGGATTGACCGCGCCGCACGGACCTTTCCCGCCGGTCAGTAGACCGATTCGAGCACCGACAGCACTTCGTCCCTGCGAATGCGGCGCGGTCCGTTTCCGATGGCGCGATCCCTGCTCGCGTGACTGGCCGCCTCTTTCAGTCGCGCCCGCGTGAAGCCCATCTTGGACAGCGAGTTGGGCAGCGGCAACGGGCGCATCATCTCCGCCAATCCCAAGGCAAGCTCGGTCTCGTCCCGGATCTGGAGGCTCCGCTTCAGTGCCGCCGACCGGCTCTCGACCGTGTCTCCGTAGACCCGCACCAGATGCGGCAGCACCAGCCGCCCCACCGCGCCGAGATCGATGTCCTGATCGGTCACGAAGGCCAGAGCGTTGGTGATCGCGTGCAAGGCACACAACCCCTTTTGCAAGGACAGCGCGCTGTTCAGACTGCCAGCCATCATTTCGCGCCGCGCCGGCAGTTCGTCGCGCTTCAGGGCTGCCTCGGAATTGGTGATCACGCGGCTCAGACTGTCGAGCGCCAATCCGTCTGCGGGTGGGTTGAAGCCCTTGGCAAGATAGGCATCCACCCCGCGCGAGATGACGCCGGCCGCGGCGCTCGCGCCGGCAGTTTCGCTGCTGCCCAAAGTCAGGGTCGGATCACAGATCGCGACCGAGGGGATGACATGGCGCGAATGCAGCATCGCCTCGCCACCCGCCGCAAGCTTGAGCCGTGAAAAGTCGCTTACGGCGGAGGAAAACCCGGCAATGTTGGGAATTGCGATCAGGTCGGGCAGATCGCCCTCAAGCCCGTGGATCCCACCTTCCTCGCTGGCCAGCATGGAAACCGGTTCGGCTCCGGCGATGGCAATGCGCGCGGCCTTGGCCAGGTCTATCGCGCGGTTGCCGCCGAACGCGATCAGCAGATCGCAGTTTTCCCGACGAAAGAAGGCGGCGACCGAATCCACGGCGGTCTCGGTCACAAAGGCGGGCACGGCGGAAAAGGTTCTGATCCTGGTGCGGATCGGAAAGCTGGAATACAGACGCTCCCCGATTCCGCCTTCGACATGGGCCCGATCCGCGACAATCAGGGGCCGGCGCTTTTCCATGCGTTCCATTTCCGACCAAAGCGCCTCTTCCAGAACGCCGTCCGCAAAATGGATGCGGGTCAGATAGTTGATCAACGTCATGGCCGCCTGTCCTCGCAGGTGTCAGGCCGTGGCTGTCACTGCCCGGGCACGGCGGATGGCCGGCCCGGGCCGCTGCAGGTCAAAGCGTCAGTAGCTTTCCTTGCACTCGGGCACGTCGCGAGCCGGCGTGCCGATGCTGGCGAACACTGCGGGGTCCATGCCGAGCGTCTGGTTGACGTTCTCGATCACCTTGACCACCTGGTTCGACAGCGTGCCGTCAGGCATCTCGACCACTTCGGTCAGGAAGTTGGTTCCGACCGCCTGGCGGTTGCCGTCCAGGGTGATCTTGCCGTTCGGAGCGTCCAGTTCCAGGTTGGACAGACATTCACGGAATGCCGCGTGGCCGTCAGACAGATCGCCGCCGACCTCTTCCATGCACTGGGCCATGGCGGTGGTCGCATTGTAATACCCGACCGACATCAGCGCCGGAAACGGGAACCGCTCTTCGGGCGGGAACATGGTCTGGTACTTCTCGACGAATGCCTGCCATTTCGGGTTGTCCCAGTTGTCGGCCTGCGGGGCCGAGGACGGCACGCCGATCAGCGCGCGCTTTGCGGACCCGGTTGCGCTCAGCACGGTCGGGTCCACCATGATGGTGCCGCCGATCAGGTTGGCCTCGCCGCCCGCCTGCTGGTACTGGTTGAGAAAGTTAACGGCGTCACCGCCGCCGAGGCCCAGATAGATGGCGTCAACGTCGTCCGGAAGCGCGGCGATGATCGAGCCGAAATCCTTGGTGCCCAGCGGCACCCAGAACCGTTCGGTGATCTGGCCACCGGCCTGGCAGTATTCCAGCGCAAAGCCGAAAACCTGGGTGTAGATGAACGAGTAGTCCTCGCCGATCGTCGCCACGGTCTTGTAGCCCTTGTCGTTGAAGACATAGTCGCCCAGCCCCGCCGACCACTGCGCGCCGTCGGTATTGAAGCGGAAGAAGTTGTCAGACGGATTCTGATACGTCGTCGATTGCGCACCGGAAATACCGTTGATGAAGGTCACGCCGGGTTGCGTCTTGGAATAATCCCGGATCGCGATGCCTTCGGAACCCGAAACCGGCCCGATCACGATATCGACACCATCCTGTTCGACCAGCTTGCGCACCGCGCGCACCGCGCTGTCCGGGCTGGCGTCCGAGGACGCCACGACATATTCGATCTCGCGCCCGCCGGCCTTGCCGCCGATTTCGTCCAGCGCCATCTTGAACCCGCGCAGACTGTCTTCGCCCATCAACGTGTACGTGCCTTCGAAGGTGGCGACGAAACCGATCTTCAGCGGATCGTCCTGGGCCAGCGCGGCGCCTGCCGTCAGGCTGGCGGCGAAGGCGACCGTGGTGCATAGCTTGAAGCTCATTGTTTCCTCCCTGGGAAATTTTCGCGCTCGGCACTCTTTGCGGCGCCGAGCGCATTCAGCATGGCGCAAGGCGCCGCAAGCAGGGTCTCGGACAATCCATGCGGTATACCCGCAAGTCTGTTTTTTGCCGTTCCCGTGTTTGCCCGACCGCAAGAAACGCAGCATTTTCTGTAACGATTGAGACCGTCCGCTGCGCCCGTGCGATCCCTATAACCGCATGTCCTCGATGCAGCGTCTGAGGTCGGCACAACGAGAGGATCCCTCATGGACACCGCCCGAGCCACGGGGTCGAAACGGTTCGAAAGGCTTGCCAGGCGCGACATCAACAAGGAGGTGTTCGTCCGGGAACTGGCGGAACTCGGCCTGATCGCGATGAACAGTCCGGCCGACCCGGAACCCTCGCTGGAAATCCGCGATGGGCGGATCGTCGAAATGGACGGCCGGCGCATCGAGGATTTCGATGCGATCGACCGCTACATCGCGTTGCACGCGATCAACCGGGACCGGGCCGAAACGGCCATGGCCCTCGGTTCGCTGGAAATCGCCCGGATGCTGGTGGATATCAATGTCCCGCAGCGCGAGGTGATGGATGTCTTCTCCGGTCTCACGCCGGCGATGATTGCCCAGGTCATGAACCATCTGAACGTGGTCGAGATGATGATGGCCATGCAAAAGATGCGCCAGCGCAAGCGGCCCTACGATCAGGCGCATGTCACCAATTGGAAGGAAAACCCGGCGCTTCTGGCGGCCGATGCGGCCGAGGCGGGCCTGCGCGGATTCGCCGAGGAGGAAACGACGGTGCGCGTGGCCCGCATGGCGCCGTTCAGTGCGCTGGCCCTGTTGGTGGGCAGCCAGGCCGGACGGCCCGGCGTGATGACGCAAATCTCGTGCGAAGAGGCGCTCAACCTGTGTCTGGCGATGAAGGGGTTGGCGACCTATGCCGAAACGCTCAGTGTCTACGGCACGATCCCCAGCTTTCTCGACGGCGACGACACACCGTGGTCCAAGGGCATCCTGGCCTCGGCCTATGCCTCGCGCGGGGTGAAATCGCGCTTCACTTCCGGATCCGGCTCCGAGGCACTCATGGGCTACGGTCAGGGGCAATCGATGCTCTATCTCGAAATCCGCTGCATCCTGATGGTCAAGGGGGCCGGCAGCCAGGGCGTTCAGAACGGTTCGATCTCGTGCATCGCCCTGCCCGAGAGCCTGCCGAACGGCGTACGCGGTGTGCTGGCCGAAAACCTGGTGGCTGCCGCGCTGGGGCTGGAAGTGGCGGCCGGGAACGACGCGATGTCGTCCCACAGCCAGTTGCGCAAGACCGCCAAGCTGATGCTGCAGATGTTGCCGGGCACCGATTTCATCACCTCGGGCCATTCTGTGATGCCGCGCAAGGACAACCTGTTCGGCGGCGGAAACTTCGACGCTGACGACATGGATGACTGGTTGGTGATCCAGCGCGACATGCAGGTGGACGGTGGTCTGAAACCCGTGCGCGAGGCCGAGGTTCTGGCCGTCCGGGAAAAGGGTGCCCGCGCCATTCAAGCGGTGTTTCGCGAGCTGGGGTTCCCTTCCATCTCCGATGCCGAGGTCGAAGCCGCCGTTACGGCCTACTGCTCTGACGACATGCCCGATCGGGACACGGTGGCGGATCTGGCAGCCGCCGATGCGTTCCTGGAAGGCGACCGAACTGCATTGGACGTGGTGCAGGCGCTGGCCCGTTCCGGGTTTGAAGAGGTAGCCGAAGCGGTACTCGAAATGCAGCGCCAGCGGGTTCTGGGCGACTACCTGCACACGTCGGCGGTGTTCGACGAGGATTTCCATGTCGCCAGCGCCATCAACACGCCCAACGACTATCAAGGCCCGGGAACCGGCTACCGGGTCGAGGGCAAGGTCTGGAACGAAATTCGCGATCTGCCGCAGGCTCTGGACCCCGAGGCGCTGCTGGCCGAGGAAGCCGCCGATCCGAACCTGACGCTTGAGCCCATCGGCCCCGCCGCGCCGGGCCAGGGCCCTGAAGTGATCGTGGCGCTGGGCCCTGCCTTTGCGACGGTGATCAACCGCACTCTGGCCGATCTTGCACATGCCGAGGTCTTGCGGGCGATCCTGGACGGGATCTCGGCCGAGGGCGTGCCCGCGCGCGTTGTCAAGGTCTGGCACGGGGCGGATGTGGCCGATATCGGTCACTCTGCCGCCCGCCTCAGCGGTTCGGGCATTGGCATCGGTCTGCAGTCCAAGGGCACGGCGCTCATTCACAAAAAGGAACTCGCCCCGCTCAACAACCTGGAACTGCTCAGCATGGCGCCGAACCTGACTCTGGAAAGCTATCGCGCCTTGGGACGCAACGCGGCCTGTTATGCCACGGGTCGCGCGCCGAGCCCGGTACCGATGAGTATAGACAACATGGCCCGGCTGAGGCTGATCGTGCACACAACGCTTCTGCATCACCGCGAAGTCAATCAGATCGACGCCGGTCGCGGCGTCGAGGAGCTCAAGGTGACGTTTCGATGAGCGATGGTCCGACGCACCGGTTTCCACTGGGACGCCACCATCGCGACGGGATCGCAGCGAAATCGGGGCGTCCCCTGCGCGATCTGACTCTGGAACGAGTTCTGGACGGCGCGATGCACCCTGACGATCTGTCGGCCAGCGACGAAACATTGCGGCTTCAGGCCGGTTTCGCCCGTGAGGCGGGCTATCCCGAGGTCGCTGCCAATCTGATCCGTGCCGCCGAGATGACCCGCATCCCCAATGCCGAGATTCTCGAACTATATGAGGCGCTGCGCCCTGGCCGATCCAGCTATTTCCAGTTGTTGTCCCTGAGCCAACGGATCGCCAGCCTGTACGAGGCCGAACACACCGCAGCCTATATCCGCGAGGCCGCCGATGCCTATCGCGACACCGGTCTTTTGAAGGAGGAGGACTGAAGAAGGGCTGCGTTTCGCAATCTGGGCAGGACGGGCCCGCAGCCGCGGTCTTGGATGTGGCGGGTCGGTCTCAGCGCCCGCAAGAGTCCGGCCCGGCTTTCCTAGATTTGGAAAATCCGAATACCGAACCATAGGAAAAAGCCGAACAGGATCATACGCGGGTCTTTGCGGGAGCGGTTTTTCATTGGCCCCAGCCCCGGCGACTTTTCAAAGTGCGGTACTCTCCGAAACCTGAACGCCACGAAAACTGTCGCTCGGGTGCGACTGGCAGCTTGGTGTTTCAAGGATTCTGCCCGGTTCACATCCGCGCCCGGAACGGTTGGCACAGGTGCAATATCCGCCAAACGAAAACGGCGGCCTGAACGACCGCCGTTTGAATTCTCTATGCTGCAACCGTCACGCCATCTTGCGACGTCTGCGCAGCGCACCCAGACCGGCCAGACCGCCGATCAGAAGCAGGGCCGAAGCAGGCAGCGGCACCGGTGCCATCGCGTAATGCACGGTTGCCTTGACGACACCTCCGTACTCCCGGCCCGGATTGGTCGACCACCATTCGCCCCAGTTGAAAATTGCATCACTGAGCGAGATCGTCAGCAAGCCGGAGCCGCCGGACCCGAAATAGAGGTTCAGCGGGTTCGACCAGGAGACCACGCCGCCCTCAAGGAACCCAAAAAGCCCTGCGTTTTGACCCACGCTGCTTCCCGGCAGCGATCCGCTGGTGCTGGGATCGGTCATGTTGAACGCAACATCAATGGACTGCGGCACACGATCGTCGCCGCCGACATCGGATTCATTGGTCCAGATCGTAAACAGATCGAAGGTCTTGCTTTCGCCAACATCCAGATCGAAACTGCCCGAGCCTGACGACGGATGCGTGTGCACCACGAGGCCCGGATCACTGAATGCGTCACCCGAAACGCTCCACTCTCCTGTAAATGTCTTTGCTTGAGCGGCGGTCGCCATCAAAGCGACCAACGATGCCGCAACTAGTACTGTCTTCATTTGCCCCCTCTTACCACTAAGATTGATTAAGGAATTCACAATTCCAGATCGTACCATAATTCGGCGCAACTCCTACTACATTTTCCACGGCATCAATTCGGCAGCACACAGTCGTGAGTTTTTTGGGCGTTTTGTACAAAATTTGGCAACGATCGTCGGATCAGGGTAGTTTCCTTCTTTGCGGCTACAATCATCGGGCGAGAAATTTGTTGCTGCGATGAGGTGGACCACGCCAATGGCTCGGGTTGCCCCTGATTCGGAATTCGCTCAAAAAAAGCAGAGTACGCCCCCAGTGTTTTGGCCGGACACCAACGAAAATCGGCCATCTCCGGGGCGTACATGTCCACCGCCAGCCCCCTGTCCTTCTAGGGTTGGATTGTCGACCTCACCAATGGGGCGTAACCATTATTTTGCCCTTCAGACCGACAACAGCGCGTCCGTTTCGATCCGTAAGACATTGAACACCACATCCTCAAAATCGTGATCCCCGCCTCCGATCATGTCTTCGAAGCCGATGGACATTGCCTCGCCGCCCGCCACCACACCGGACAAGGCATGGGCGATTCCGTCCGGATTCAGCGCCCCGCTCTCGGCGTGAAACGTCGCGAGGCCGGCATGGGCGCCGTTCACTGTCAACATCAGTTCGTAGTCGTCGTTCACGTTCGAGGGCGCCGCAACGCCATTCGCAAAATCCAATTCTTCCGAGCCGCCGAGGCTCGCGGCCCAAGCTGCGCCGTCCGGAATGATGAAGAACCCCAGCCGGTGCCCATCGGCCACATCGTTTATCGTCACGGGTGACGTGGCTTCATTCACGTTGTGGTACAGCAGCCGGACATTCGCGATCTCGCCGTTCGGCAGAATGTCGTACACGCCCAGAACGTTGTTGAACGCGGCAAAGCCCATGTTCAGCATCTGCACCTGGAAGTCGGTGGCACCGTCACCGGTCAGGAACAGGGGATTGACCACCCCGTTGACCTGGCTTTCGCTGACGCGCGCACCGTCCGTCAACTGCGGCAGATGGTCGGCAAAACTGATCACGGTGTCGCCATCCATCGCCAGCGCGAACAGATCGCCGTTTGAGTAGTTGCCGTTCAGCGAGATCGTCACGTCGGCATCGCCGTCGCCATCGGTATCTATCAGAATCTGCGCGTTTTCGGTCAGCCTGATGTTTGCGCGCCCCGGAGCTATGCCTTCGAGGATCAGTGTCTTGCTGGAATCGAACCCGGTGATCACGTCGTTGTTCAGATCCTCGGGCTGCCCCCGCAAGACGCTGGTCCCTTCCCCGAACCGGAATTCCTCGCGGGTGGTCGTGGCATCGACATTGGTGTCTGGCTCCGAAACGTCCACGACGACTTCGGGCGGCGGCGGTGTCGGGGTATCTGCGCCAGCACCTCCTCCGCCGCCACCGCCGCCAAGGTCCAGCTGGACCGGCGCCGATGTGCGCGCGAAATTCTGGGTCACCATGATCGCGTCGTAACCCTGGAACGTTCCGGTCTCGATGCCGATCCCGATATACATGACGCTGGCATTGAGGATGTTGGCCCTATGGCCCGGACTGTTCATCAGGGCGTTATGGAGATCCACGACATCATCGCTCAGCCCCGGCGCGCCCCGGATGCTCTGCCACGCGATGTTCTCGGCCGAGGTCCAAGTTCCGGAAAACACAAAGCCTGCGTCCCGCATTCGCTGGGTTGCCGAGCTGTTGCCGGCCCCTGTAT